>CAZZYE010000003.1:0-41542 GCA_964658145.1 uncultured Stigonema sp. | reverse complement strand
CTTCTGCCCTCTGCCTTCTGCCTTTCTTGATAAACCTGACATATCTAGTACACGCCCAGACCAAGCTTCCGCTTGTTGGGCTATTTCCGCACGCTTTTTCTCATCCAACCAAATATTATCCAAGGTTAATTCCCCGAAGTGCTAATTGAACTTGGATGTTAACTAATTCCTCAGCTTGTTCTGGTTCAATTTCTGCTGCTGTCCACTCGATAAACCATTGAGTTTCCTCCGCGTACAGTTTTAACTGCTTCTTGATAAGCAGTATTACAAAATGAACGCACGCGAGCACTCGTTAGACGCTGTATGCCCTAAACGATGCGGAATATCATCACTTTGGAAGCGTGTTTGTTTTTCATTTAAATTCAATCTGATATCCACCAATTAACTCCAACATCATTTGTTTTACACGTTCTCTAATGACTAAGTTTTGAATTATCATCGAACGATTATTTTGACGCTCGTCGAATATTGATAATCGATTCATAAGCAATTGACTGGTCAAATGGAGTCCAATCTGCACCCCAACAACAGCTGTTTACTGCCATCTTCTAGCAATGCTCCTTCACAAACAGCATGTTTTTCACCACCAAAGAGCTAAAATACCGCGTTCGATATCTACTGCAACTTTAATATAGATTCTCAAAGTTTGCAGCATTTCCTCGACTTGTTCTTTGCTTGCACGCTCTTTAACGATCAGTACCAACTGCTCACCCCGTTTCTTGTGCTTACATTTTAACGATTACAACCGCATCAAAAAATCGGCTCTCCTCAATTTACCGAATTTGCTGTTTTTTAGTGCCCCAAACTCTTCAAAGCACCCTTTCATCTGTGATGTCGATCACCTGACCATGAGACGGAGCGAAATGCACGGATTACGCCAGCATCACCCCCAATACATTCAAAACTTCCGATTGGAGGCGCTTTATCTGCTTCTAGGTCCTGAATTTTCGAGCCTCAGTCGTTTTGGAATATACCGGCTCTTTTTAACTAGGCGATCGCCATCTTTCCAAAACTCGTAATGATACCAGGCTTGGGGATAATCTTTGCCGTGAAGGGTGATAGTTTTCCACTGAATGGAACCACTACCCAATCCTTTGTCCCGTCTAGTTTTACTACGGCTGTCTTTACTGGTGAGTGCTTCTAATGCACTAGCGATTTCCAGGGGGTTTATGAAACGAGACTAACCTAAGCGGGGCTTCCTCGGATGAGACAATACTGGATGAGGACAACAACGACTAGCTCCACAGCAACGCTGGTATGGAATCCTTTTACTAATTTTCGCTCCCATTGCACGACATTCCTAAGCTATAAATTATACTCATTTTCAAGGAAAGCCAGTATTCGTTCTTGTTTGGGTGTGAGGCGGGATGGGTCAGCTACCCTTCCTAAAGCTTCCAGTACAGCTGCATGGGTCGAGTCAAACTCTTCATAAATTCTATCAGTCAAGCGCCGAATCCTTACGCAGTTCTGAGCAGCTTCTGCTTCACACTCAACATATATTGGTTCCAGATTTTCTGGCTTGACTGTAGGAAAGTCCATTTTCCACGTCCAAACGTAACAACTGTGAGTATTCACTTCTCTGATTATGCTCCAGCATCCTGAAAATTTTTTCAACTCTGGATTTCCTTTAGCAACAATTTGGCAGACGAATCCAACATGATGTGGGTTGGGTACGCGCTGCAAGTCTTTAATCTGTTGGGTAATATCCAAAGAATTACGCTTGTTATCCAGTAGCTTTTGTGCAAATTCTTTCCCTTCATTCCGTACAACCTTAGCAAGGGACAGGATTTCTTTTTTGGTAAGCCCAGCAGTACGAGTCAGAATGGTGTGTTTGAGTTCATCCCCTAGCGCACTCGCTAAAGTATCTAATGCTGCAGTGAATTGAGCGTCGTTCTTAATGGTGCGCTCGCTGACTTTGTATTGCTCTGCTAAAGTTTTTGCTGTATTTACCGATAGGCAAAAGTTGCCCAACGGTAGATCCTGCTCCTCTGAGTCATCTCCCGAAGGGCAAAAGTTGCCCTTCGGTAAGTTCTGCTTGAGGTTGTCCTCACGATTGCCCTTCAAATGCAGATAGCGCTTGCCTCTAAGATAGCTTGCCGTTTCTGGCGTAATGTTGCGTCGCCCCAGCTGGTGGTTGGCAATCCAGCAGATAGCTGCTTCTCTAGAGGGCAAGTCTATCTCCACTATTTTGTAGGGAATTTGCTCATTCGTACATACTTCGTAGCGGTTGTGACCATCTAACAAAATACTCGTACTTTGCCATACCACCAGAGGGTCAATACAGCCAAATTCTTTTAAGTTCGCGAACAGTTGCGCGCTTTCGTCAGATGACAGAGGGGGAATGAGATTTTTAAATTCCTGGTCAATATGAAGTGTGGTGGGTGATGGAGGTAATACGGAAATTGAAGAGATCAACGATTCACTCAAGCTAGTTCCCCAAGTTTCCTGTTGATTTGGCTTCTTATTTAATGTATGTAATTCTGAAGCACCTAAAATCAGCGAACAAAGTTCAACCTGAACCGTATGCGGTTTGTAGGCAAGATTTGTAGGTTCATCAAGCAATACAGACGCTTTGCTACCTTTAATTTCTTTGATTTCACCTGTCGCATAAGTAAGATATTGCCGACTGGCGCTGAGATTGTCTGGCTGTATAATGATACGGGAGCCTACGCTGAAATTTTCTTGCGAACTTTTATCTTGCTTAAGTATTGAAGCTAAATTTATACTCATATATTCTCCGTATTATTAGGATCTACAAATTGCTTTTCTTCCTTCATGTATGGTTCAACTCCGCATCTTTCCTGTACTGCTTGGTGTCTTCGTGCGAACCTATGACGAATCGCTACCCTGAAGAAGCCACCCTCTAGGTGTCTATGCGCTCCACGCTGTGGGAATTAGCTCCTTGATCACTCCAAATTCCTGAGAATTCCATAGGACCTGTCAAAGAACACCGTTGCTGTGCCTGTATCTCCGTGCCGTGACTTAGCCATGATTAGTTCTAGGATTCCCTGGTCTTCTGTGTCTGGGTTGTAGTAATCGTCCCGGTAAGCCAAGATGATATTGTCTGCTACCATTTCTAAAATTCCCGACTGGCTAAGGTCGCTGATCATCGGGCGCTTATTTTGCCTGGTTTCAACTGCCCTGGAGATTTGAGAAAGTGCCAGCACAGGAACATCTAAATCCCCTGCCATTTTGTAAAGTCCCCTGGCCACATCTCCTAGTTCATAGCTACGATTGCCTCCGGTGTCTTCTGCCATCATCTGTAGGTAATCGACTATAATCAACCCCAACTTTCCAACTTTTGCTTTAACCTGACGGCATTCGGAAGCAATTCCAGAAACGGTAATGCCTCGGCTATCATTTATATACAGTGGTAACTCAGCGGCAATACCAACAATTTTAGAAATGCTGTCAAGCTCCCAGTCCTCTAATGGGTTATTACCAGCCCGATGTTTGCGGATGCGATCGCTTTTAAGGGGTAGCAAGTTTAAATGCTTGTAGATGTTAGTAACACTTATTAAACTCCATAGTCTGTACTCTAATTGCTTTTTAGTCATCTCCAGTGAGAAGAAGATGACGGGTAAATTGTGGAGCAGTATCATCTGGAGAGCCAGAAATGACGCAATAAAAGAGTTGTGAACAAAAATGTTGTTGGCAACAAAATTGTGTGTTTTTGGAATGGTTAGGTCATATACTTGATGATTACCAATTGGCTCGATGGAGACAATTTCATCCCAGTAAACATCACTTGTAGTAATTTGCTGAAGTCGCAGATCGCCTAATGCCATCGATAGTTGAAGCAGCCTTTCTCTGAAGATCGATCGCTTACCAACGTGAATATTGGAATGTCCCTTAATTCCAGATCGTTTCGCCAAAACCCCCCAAGGTTCATTTCCTTTAGCTGCTGCTATCTGCTCCCAAATTTCTATGGGGATTAAGTCACGGTTCGTTTGATATTTCTTCATATCTAGAGCTTTTTTAACTGAAGATAGTGCTTCTTCCTTACCAAAAATACCGATTTCGTCAATGAACGTTTTGATAGATTTAGCATCGGTAATATCTAGTTGCCAAGCAACTCTACGACTACCTTTATATTTGACAGACCGTTTTTTCAGGGTAGCTATTACACCAAATCGCAGTAGGAGATGTTGCACCTGTCGCGCCAGTTTCTCATTAACTGTTGCATACCCCAATTGACACTGACCGCTTTTGAGAACTGTTGCCCATCCATCAGTAGCAAAGAGACGGTTTAAAAACAGCGCTATTTGTTCTCGCTTCAATTTGAAAATAATTGGTGGAATGGTTTTAGTATGAGCAGAGTGTCCATTAAGTCCCAATTCTTCTAACCACAAGAAAAGCAAATTATTAGCACTTTTAGTAATTGCTAAAATTCTATGTGGCGCAAGTTCTTCTGGTTGTACTCCTAGAACTAAGCACAAATTATCAAAAGTTTTTTGATTTGGAACACAAAGATACCTTATCCATTGACTCACTGCTGTAGGGATGGCGTTTACTGCTTTAGCTAATTCCTTTTGGGTACAAGTAGCACCGAACTGAGAACATTTCATTAAGTAAACTAGTCGTTGACCAAAATCTTTTCTTTGTGTTTTAACAAATTTTAGACTTCTCGTAATCCGATAACTCCATACTTTTTGAACCGAAAGTTTTGCTTGTACCTTAAGAGAGGGACTAAAGTCCAAAACTGCATCAACAAAATCTTTACCTGTAGCAGGATTGCTGTTAGTAAATTTTACTATGTTGATTACAGAAATGCTTTGATCTCCAATAAGATAGCCCAACAACTTTACTTCACACTCACGAAGAGTTTCTTGTCCAAAAAATTCTAGTTTGCGGGGCACTGCAATTTTGTTACCACACTTCAAGTTTGACAAAGGTTTCCAACCATTAATTGTTAAATAAGGGTGATTAATTGTTGTTTCAACAAACCGTCCCAGTCGGGTAGTCACGCGAAAAACAGGCTTGACACCACTATCAATAAAGTCAGACGGACAAGAAACGTGAACCTTCCAGTCATCATCAAGAGTTATGACTTCTCCTTCTCTTCGCGCAACAAGTTCCTGAATTGTGCAAATACTGCCATCACTCAAAACTATTTCAGTATTGAAGTGGCAGCATTTCCCCATTGACGGTCTGCCGCCAACTATGGTTAGCGTACCGCCTTCAAATCCCACCATCAACTTATCTAAGTCATGAATTCCTGTTGGGTAGATAGGACTAGATGACTCTAATTCCGAGTAAGCAGCAATCGTAATCGTGCTGTTGTGTTCGGTGTTTGTACAAAACCTTTGGTTAGCAAGTCGGAAGAGTTTTTGCTCTGATTGGTCAACAACTAAATCTAATTCAGTAGAGGTATTGTAGGCTAATTCCGCAATTTCATGACCTGCACTCACAAGCTGACGTCGCAGATACTTGTCCATCACTAATGTTGCCAGGGAGTCGATGTTGATAGCTGATACCGTGCGGTCTACAAGAGATGCTAATTTATTTCTACCGCCAATACGGGCAAGCAAATCGTGGTCTGCAAGCCAATCTGTGACTGTGAGCAAATCTGTTGGTTTACCTTGATTGTGAAGGCGTAGTGTTGCTTGATAAATATCTTTGTGAGCGCTAATGTAAAAAGCTTCTGGAACCAAGTAATCGCTCACTCTACCGATTGCTTCTGGGTCAAATATTATCCCACCCAGGATAGCTTCTTCAGCTTCGATGTTTTGCGGAGGCAGTTGATTAATCACTTCGCACCTCCTGTTTCAGGACTCTCTTGAGCGTCAGTGCCAACAACGGTAGCTAACGATTCAAGCCAAGCTTGTTCTGCCTGCTGCCGCTGCTGCTCAATTTCAAGTTGAAACTTTTTCGCAATTTTGCTGCTTGGGCTGCTTTTAGATTTTTTGGTTTGCGTTTTTTGCCAAGCTAAGAATTTTTCGTAATAAACCTCCCAGCGATTCTGTCCGACTTTGTTCTTGTGAGCTAACCAAGCCTCGATGTCGTTGACTGGCTGGCTGAGGTTCTTAGTTTTCTCTTCACAAAAATTCAAAAAATTCGCTCGCTCACTTTCTGAGAGAGTTTGAATAAATTCTGAATAGTTTGTATAGTTTGAAGGTTCGCTGAAATCGTTACACTGTAAGGCTTTCGAGCTTTCAAAAGGGCTTAAATAAGCGCTACCTCCGCTTAAATAAGCGGAATCAGGGCTTAAATAAGCGCTACCTCCGCTTAAATAAGCGGAATCTTTGCCCTGAATAGATTTCGGGCTGGATTCTGACTTGGCTTTAGATAAACGCTCTGCCTCAGCCTTGGCTTTAGCGGCTGTCAGGTTATGACCCTGCACTGTTACAGTTCGGTAGTCATAAAGTCCTAGCTTGCGAAGTTTCCTCAAATCTTTGTCCACTGTGTCTAGTGAACTTCCTATAGCTACCGCTATATCCGCTATTGGAGGTAAATCATGATACTTAATCTCACCGCCTTGGGTATAATCTGCGAATGAATCAATAGCCATTAGGTAAATCCAAAGGCGGGATTGACTGCCGGTTAACTTGTTAGAAACTGCTATTAAAGCATCTCGCTTGGAAATCATGAAATATCCTTCCATTTTTGATTCCTCAAATTGCTGGGGACGGCGGATGTTACGCTTTGTTGTTGTCAAGGCTGTACCTCCTCGAAAGTCACGAGAACTGCGAACTCCCAGCAGGTTTGGGTTGCAAGTGCCAGCTTTGCTAAGTCCTGTTTTCCAAATAGGTGAATGCGTTTGCTATGCTCAGGAAAAAATGCTGAGTAAGCCAGTATCTTTCCTAGAGCTTCCTTCCAGTCATTGATGTTTTTGATTTCAATAACCTCAGATTCAGTAAGTAGGTCAATCCGACCCACGGCAGTGACTACCTCCACTTCACCACCAAGCTCAGCTTTAAGGCGATCGCGTATGTTGCTTTCAATATTGTCTTGCTCCCGAAATTGAACCTCAAACCATTCAGGTAGCCAATTTTTCTCTTTTAAAGCCAGTATTGCTCGACTAACCGTGCTTTTATCCCTCTTTAAATCAGATGCAATGACACTACATGGGATACTTATCCTTTCACCGATTCGGTTGACTGTTTTGAGATAGTAAAGGACATCTACTTCTGCTGGTTTTAGTTCAATGCAGGCTCTTAACCATTCTTCATGCTGAAGAGGGTAAAACTTCCCTTGAATTTTTGTATTGTTCTGAGGCATAATTTCCTTAGTAACGACAATTTCTAGCCCTGTCCTGCCAGACAGGGGCTAGTCTTCAAAATTGCAGGCTTTCAGGCGTTCCTTGATGGCAGCCGAAACTTGCTTTCTCAAAGTATCGCCATGTAAGCCTGTAGTACCTGAAGTTCTCCCTACTTCCCTAAAGCTGATGTTATATTTATCAGTAAGTCGTTTTGCCTAATCTGGAAAGAGGAAGCCCTTTGCTATCATTGAATTATGCATGCCTTCATAAATCCTAATCACGTTCTCTCTAAATATCGCATACTATAACAACTTACTAATTCTATAATTGCCTAGGTAATGCAAAATTTTGTAACAGAGGAAGCTACTCTTTACCAGCAATTATTTGACGAGATGTTCGATAAGTTCAACCTCTCGGCAAAGGTTGTAGCCAAGCAAGCTGGAGTTTCAGAGGTGCTAATTTCTAGATTTCGTAAGGGAAAGGCTGACTTGGGAACTGGAAAGTTTTTGGCATTGCTAAAGGCTGTTCCTATAGAAGCGCGGGAGTGGTATTTGTCTCAGTTGCTTGGAGCAAAGCCTGAGGGGAGCTGGCGAATGTTTATATCTGCTGCCTCTATTGTAGAAAGATTGGAAATCATCAACTTTACTACCAATTCTCTCTTAGAAGACAGTAAAAATACTGAGTCAAGTGAATTAATACCAAGAGCAGTGTGATTGTGAGCAATTCCATTGTTGGAGTGAGCATAAGGGATGTTGATGAAGAGTGCTTGCATACTAAGGATTTTGTGTGGGAATAGTGAAATCCTTTGACTTTATATGGCTTGGCAGTTGCTGTATCCCTGATGGCTCCGTGAAAATTCCAGATGTGCCAGTTGAAAGTACCGTTTAGGTAGAATCTGGGGTCATGTGAGCCTTTGTACTGTACTACTTTACTATACCCTTTGAGGAGCCTACCACCGGGTTTCTACGGACACGCTACGCATACGCCTTTGGCACGCGGTGCAAACGCGAAGTGAAGTGTAGCGTTGCACTACGGGGTTAACTATTTGCTTATGCGCAGGCGTTGATACTCGTGCAGCGAGACACAACAACGCCTTTTTGCCTGTAAAAATACGTAGACATAGTTAGTTGGAGATAGGGGCTTGACCAAGGCGATCGCCCGAGGTGTCCCATCCTATTTATTGTGTATATGTTCTGGTATAAGAAATGCGTAACTTGATGTAAGGGTTGAATTACATCAAAATGCGTACTATTTTACATCAAATGGTGGTTTGTTGGTAGAGGGATGAGGTGTGAAACTGGGAAATAAGCAGCAGATATTTTGGGACAAGTAGAGAGGAGTGGAGTTGATGTGGATAAACGGCGAGGTCATCCAGTTTACGGACGCTTTATCTCTACCTGGACACTAGCTAGGTTCATTATCTATGACTAAAAAAAGGAATAACGAAAAGATGCAGGAGAATACGACTCAGCAGACAGGACGGGTAGTGATTGTTACTGGAGATAAGGGAGGTGTGGGCAAATCCACATTTGCTAGGGGATTGCTTCAGCTATATATCAACAAAAATCTAAAGTATCTGGCTTACGACTCGGATCATCGCAATGCTCAATTGTACAGACACTACAACTCGGTGGAACCAGGAGTGAAGCTGCTTGATATTTTTACAAGGGGTGGTGCCGACGACTTGCTAATAGACCTAGATAACGAACGACCCCCACAAGCATTGGTGGACTTGCCTGCCCAGTCAGGGGCGTTTTTTGAGGAGTTCGAGAAAGACTTGGGCGTTTTTGATGCTGTTAAAAAGTTGGGCTACTCCGTCACTATGGTGAGCGTGCTGTCCAGGGTGAAGGACTCAGTAAATATTTTGCGTGTTCTTCATGAGTACTGTGGCGAGCGCGTGGATTATGTGGTAGTGAAGAATCTGTTTCATGGAGATGCCGATAAGTTTGAGCGTTATCAAGACTCCGAGACTCGTACCAAACTTTTGTCAGCAGGTGCAGTTGAGGTTCTGATGCCCGACTTGTTTTTCAAACCCTATGACTATATTGATGAGAAGAACTTACCTTTTAGCGCAGTTTTAGAAAGCAAAGAAGCTAACATTGTGATCAAATCTCGTGTTTCAGCTTGGCTTAAGGAATTTGAGCAAAATGTGTTGGTTGCAGGTCAGTTGTTAGGGCTAGAAAATCTAGCTGCAGCAAGTCAAGCCGCTTAATTAAAATGAGGAATGCGATTTTCCCCCATGGCAAGCGACTAGTGATGACAACTGGCGATGCTAGGGTAGGCAAGTCCACAACAGCACGGTTGTTAGTAGAGCTTTACCTAGAGTCCAAACTAAAGTTGCGAGCTTACTACACTGGTAATCGCAATAAGTTGTATGCCTATGAACTGCTGTTACCTGTT
This sequence comes from uncultured Stigonema sp., assembly GCA_964658145.1. Classification (GTDB taxonomy): domain Bacteria; phylum Cyanobacteriota; class Cyanobacteriia; order Cyanobacteriales; family Nostocaceae; genus Stigonema. The sequence continues at coordinate 31,941 of CAZZYE010000003.1, read as the reverse complement.
GGTGAATTGCCATTGACGCCTGGTGGTGCTGACCAATTGCTCATTGACCTAGAGTACTTTTCTGATTTTCAAGTAGCTCTTAGTGACTTGCCTGGACAGAATGTTGAGCACTTCAAACAATTTGCAGAAGAAGTGCTGCTGTGGGATGCAATTGCTAGTTTGGGTTATTGCATCACTTTTGTTCATCCAGTTTCTCATCGTAGAGATTGTGTAGAGTACTTGCAAGAGCTTTTTGATTACTGTGGTAATAAAGCAGATTATGTGATAGTTAAAAACCTTTACTTTGGCGATGATTTTCCCTACTATGATGGCTCTGATATCCAAAAGCGCATTCAAGAGATTGGTGGAGAGGAATTGTATTTAGGAGCGTTATGGAGGGGTACTTACGAATTGGTGGAATCTCTGAATTTCCCTTATTGCCAAGCTATGCAGTACCCAGAGATAGATTTAATAAACCGCTCTCGTATTTTCAACTGGTTGTCAGAGTTTAACCAGCAAATCAAGAACAGTAAAATTATTTCTAACTTGTTAGCTTTTTCACAACCTGTATCATCTTCAACAATAGTTAGATTTTGATTTTTAACCAGAAAGAATTCAGGAGTCAGGAGTCAGAATTCAGCAGGAATTCTGTACGACTGGCGGATGAATAAAGGGTGAAACACCACACCAAATTTCCAATTTGGTGGTGCTTCTAGGTGGGGGTCTGAATCCCATACTGATTGATTCTGACTCCTGACTTCTGACTTCTGACTCCTTCTTCAATATGCATGTTAATTGAAGGTTATTATGAGTGTGAATACTGCTGTAAAAGATTCTTTAGATGCAGCTTTAGAAGGACATTCTGACCATTTTAAACAGAAAGTTCTTGATGTAGTTCGGCGTTCTGGTATCAATCCCAAAGACCCGTTGTTTTTGGTTTTGAGTTCCCTTGGTAAGTTCGAGGTATTGATGGAGGATATTCCAGGCAAACTTGATACTGTAGTGGAGGAATGGATAACTGAAATAGATGAAAAGCTCGATAAGGCATCCAGTGTAGCCATTGTTCAACAGAAGAATGCTATTGCTAAAGCTGCTGTAGCTTTGGTGAAGAAGGTGGAGAAACAAAAATCAAGTGCAGTATTTAGTTTGATGCTACCCGCTGCCCTAGTACTATCTGGTGTGTTTGGTGTGGGTATCCTAGTTGGTAATATGATTCCTGCTTGGAAAGGAGGTGGTTTGACTGAGCCAGTTCGCCTTACCTTTGAAGAAAAAGAAGCTTTGACTTGGGCTAAATCAAAAGACGGACAGTTTGCCCGTCAGCTTATAAAGTGGAATGATTTTGACCTCAGTGTTTGTCGTAAGGAACCAGAGCGTCTCTTGGGCAGATGTGTACTCTGGGTTGTGCCTTACGACCAGCGTTCTACATATCAGCGGCAGTTAGGCAAGCGATAGATTTTGAACTTTGTGGCTGTAATCATTTTCTGACCTCGTAGGTGTTTCAAATAGCCCTGAGGAGATTGCTTTAACTGCAGCTTGGGAACGATTTTCACAGCTTAGTTTTTGTAGTATTCGATGCACATGACTTCTTACTGTTCCAATAGATATATATAGGTGAGCAGCAATTTTTTCATTGCTCATCCCTTGAGCTATTAATTGCAAAACGTCTATCTCTCTATCGCTGAGTACGCTTGCTCCAACAGTGCACTTTCTTTTATTATGAATTTTTGTCATACCAGCAGCTTTTGTTTGATTATTCATGTTTTCAATTAGAAGTTTGCCAATTTTTGAATCAATCCAACATTCCCCTTTATAAGTAGCACATACTGCTTCTGCTAACTTTTTCATTGGTAAATTTTTGATGCAGTATGAATCTGCTCCATACTTAAACGCTTTTGTCACTGTATCTTGTGTGTTATCAGCAGTTAATATTATTACTTTTGTATTAAAATCGTCCTTAATTTTCTGGCAAAGCTCTGCACCATCTATATCGGGCAGATTAATATCAACTAATGCTAAATCGGGACTATGTTTTTTTATTAGGCTTAGTCCTGAAAAACCATTATCAGCTTCTCCGCACACCTCAATATGTTCGTTTACAGAAAGTGCTGAAACTATCCCAAACCTCATTAGCTCATGATCCTCAATAATTACTACCCTAATTCTACTCATCTTGCCTCTTTTTATTATTTTTTGTATCCGTAATTTCACTTATAGTAAAAGTGCGGAATGCCTGGGGATTTTAATAGTCCGCATTTTAAACTGTCACACAAATACTAGACAGTAATTATGTGATTAACTATTGCCTGTATTCAGCATCCTTACTGATGTTAATCAGCGATATATGTCATAAATTCAGATTAGTAAAGAAGCCATTGGTTGCAGGCGATAGGCATTACACCGTTCGCTTAAAAGATAGCTCTAGTTTGCCAGGTGGCTAGAGACAATTTTTCTAGCAGTAATTATTAGGAAGAGTTCAAGTTTGTACCTTGGGGAGCGCTACCAGTCCCGAGCTTATACAACTAAAAGGGCGTGCATTTGTATACCAAAGATTTCCTTTTACTATTTAGTGATGGATACAGTTAATGCATATTAGTCATTTTCCTTCCACCGCTAACCGTGGTATAGCGGGGACATTCAATGGAATTTTAGGTGAATCAGATGATAAATACAGAATTTTATTGGTAAGTGATAGTGACAGAGATGATGAATCTCAGTTGCTTAACTACATTCAAACATGTGCATCATATTGGGTTAAAAGTGCTTCGCTTCCAGAGGCATTGGAAATAGTGAGGGAGTCGCCTCCAGATTTAATGGTTTTAGATGTAAGCAAAAAACGAGTAGAGTGGCATAATTTAATTAGTAACATTCGCTCAACTGCGACTCCTTATTTTCCAATTTTGCTGGTTGCCAATAACGACGAACCCACCTTGGAGTCGGGGTTGGAAGCCGGCGCGGACGATTTGGTGACAAAGCCTTTTATAGCGAACGAATTAGGAGTGAGGATTCGGGCATTGCTAAGAGTGAATCGTAGGATTGCTGAACGCGATGCTCGCCTTAAAGCTCAGGAAAATTTTGTACGACTCTTAGTTCACGATCTACGAGTCCCACTCTATGCAGCCAGCCAACTTTTGGAATCTCTTGTAGAAGGAATTTATGGACAGGACCTTAAAGAGATTTCCCCACTGCTACGTCGTCTTGACTCGAGTACCCAAAGTTTGCTGAATTTGGTCAACACTCTTTTAGACGCTTCTCTCTATGATGCTGGTGTCAAAAAGTTAAACCTTGAAAAAGTAGACCTGCGACAAATTATTATCTTTGTAGCAGAGCAATTGCTATCTTTAGCTACTGCAAAAAAATTAGATATGCAAATAAACTTGGATACATCTTTACCACTTATAATAGAGGGCGATCCTATTGAATTACAGCGTCTTTTCCTTAATTTAGTTAGCAATGCAATTAAATTCACCGATTTTGGTTGGGTGAAAATTGTGCAACAGAAGAATGACTCAAAAGTGGTAATTGAGGTAAGTGATTCAGGGATGGGAATCCCTGAAGAGGATTTGCCCAATATTTTTAGCCGCTTCTACTGTGGTGGGAGAGGTAGGAGAGGCTATGTGGGGTCTGGGTTAGGATTGTACTTGGCAAAGCAGATTGTTGAAGCCCATAAGGGGAATATTGAGGTTTCCTCCTCTCTCGGTTTCGGCTCCACATTTACTATCCAACTCCCTCTCTTCCAACCAAACACTCCGCCATAAATTTCATAAATTTGCTATTCTAAGTAATATTAATTAATTAAAAAATTGCAAATGGATAGTGCTAAGTTAGACAGAATTTTGGCAAAAATAGAGTATTTTGTAGCTTGGGCATTAGTAGCTACCTTATCTATTATTGGGTTAGGTATTATCCCTACCCAACCCATTTTAAGCTGCTTCTATTTCGTGGTCGCTTGGATTATTTACCCCCATAATTCCATACCCGATTATCAAAAGTTCATTATCGTTTTTCTAGCCTTTTTTATAGGGATATGGTTAGGTTTAGTTTGAGCGGTTCGTAAGCATTCAGCTACTGCCGAACTGCTATTAAGTTCGCGCCATTAATGGGGATCAAGACTGATTGGATGTCTTGAAGAAAGTTTGCGATCGCCTTTCATGCAGCGTACCAACTACCAATTGCTCATGGTCGCCATCATTTTTAGTTCAGGGGATATCTATATGACATAAGTCGTGCCTGCTTGTAGCCTTCCCATATTCGGGGAAAACGGGAGAGGCAAAAAAATCTGAAAGCTATATATAATAAGCTTTTTCAGCTTTTATTTAAGTTTTCGCACGGCTCAATGGCTATAGCCTAGAGGATGAGCCATAATGAACGAAGCTGAAACCCGCGCCGAACTTATTGATTAACAACCACCATCCGTTTGACTTATGCTGATCCAGAAGATTGTCCAAGAACTGCAAGACATCCCCGAAGACAAACTAGCAGAAGTTTATGACCTAATTCACTACTTTCGACTAGGTTTAAGTCAAGAACGTACACAACCTCGCACCCCTGGTTTATTGAAAGGCCAACTCGGCGATGCTTTCTTTGAACCACTGCTAGAAGAGGAACTCCAGCAATGGGAATGAGCTACCTTATCGACACCCATATCTTTCTGTGGTGGCTCTTTGACGACCCAAAACTCCACACTGACTGCCGAGACATCATTCGCAATCCAGATCATCGCATTATTGTCAGCAGTGCTTCCGCTTGGGAAATTGCGACCAAATACCGCATCGGTAAACTACCCGAAGCCAAACAACTCGTTGAGCAATATTCACAGATATTGCATCAGGCTAAATTTATCGAACTTGCCATCACCACAGCTCATGCGCTCAGAGCAGGAAGCCTACCGATTGCCCACCGAGATCCCGAGCGATCGCATGATCATGGCTCAGGCTGAACTCGAAAGCTTGCCTGTTATCACCTACGACGCAGCCTTCCAGACTGGACTGATTCAGGTAATTGCCGACCTCAAGTAAAGACTATAAACGAAGCCGAAACCCGCGCCGAACTAATCGACCCCGCACTCAAAGCCACAGGCTGGGGCATCATCGAAGGTAGTCGCATCCGCCGCGAACTCATCGCCCCCGATCGCTTGGTTGGCAATGGTAAACGGATAAGGATTTTCATTTCTTTGTGCTGAACTGAAAGTTCATGACCCACTAAACTCCAGTTACAAGTACTGAAGTGTTGATAGGTCGCGCACTACGGGCGCTCATGCTTACCCCAGTTCTTCCAGTTGCTCTCTTTGTGAAGCTTTCTGAGCCTCTTGTATAGCGATCGCTTTGATTTTATCTAGCTCTTGCTGGGTGAAATTGTTGATAATAATCTCAAACCTTAGCTGAGAAGATTCTCTGGTTGCCTCCAAAGCTCTGGCTTCCTCATTCTCTATATGAGCATTTCTATCCAACGTTAATAACTGCTCACCCCCAGGAGTAACTTTTAGTGTTGCAGTAAACTTTTCTGACTCATATACTCTAGAGCTTAAACCTTCATCATCCTCACTCTCTATAGCTAATCCCTCTTTTATTAGTCTTGTTAAGACTAGCGGAATTACATATCGGTGTATCTCCTCTGTATTTTGCTGATGATGGTTGGCTGAAGTTTTTTCTTGTTCAGTAAGAGTTGATACGGACTCAACTACATCTGGGACAAATGCTGGACTACTATCTACTTCATCCACCGAGTCCGGCTGTGTTGAAGGTGATGTTTCTCTATCCTCCGCCAATAGTAAGGGTGCAGTTCTATGAGCAATTTCTTCTGCACGCTTCTCTGCTTCATACAATGCTGTTAATATAGACTCTTCATAAGACTTTCCTGAATTCACTCCACCAATCATCTTTGATAAAGTTTTGATAGCATCTTCTTGTTCAGAAGGACTAACTTCTTCTACTGTATTCTCAAAAGATTGCTCATCATATCCAACTTTCTCTAAAATCTGGCTTAGGATATAAGCAGCTTTGGCAGGAGATATATCTTCTGAGATTTTGTGGGTGGTCTCTGTAAGTGTCGCTAAAGGATTTGTAGTCATAGTTTCTGATTTTTATATTTGAGGTAATAGTAAGATAATTACATTTCAATGTATTCGGATTTTACTTGAAATAAAGCTGTATCAATTTTGCTATTAATGTCTTCAAAAGTTTTGATAACCTCAGAAGAGACTTGGTTAGTTTGTAGTTTGCTTGATTGAATCTCAAGAATTACATCTCCATTTTTATGGGAAATTGTTAAGTCTTTTTGGGAGGGATTGAGAAAGATGTCGTAGGTTTTGCCCAAGACTTGGATAGAACCACCTTCTCCTGGTTGTCCCAAAACATCACTAACTCTTTGAGCAATTTGAGTAAGCCGATTTATAGAGCGTAGTTCTTCCATATCTTTGTTCATCGCAATCAACGCTTTCTCTGACAATCCCTGTCCAGACTTAAATTCAGTGGCAACTTCTGTAATCCGGTTTTTGTACTCTTCTGACTTGCCCAGTTTGTCCGCAGCGCTGTACCAATTCCTCAAACTATCAATAGTGGCTTGCTCATAACTCCCCACAGTGTCAGCCATCACTCCTGTTTGGGGAATATTTTGGAAAGATGCGACAAAAGGATTTTGAGTTGTTGTGAGGGGTGTAGGTACTGTAGTTGGAGGTGGGGGTCCTGGGGATGGTGTAACAGGGGTTTGTGTTGGTGCAACGTCTTGGACTTTACTGCTATCAACAGAAGTAACTAGTTCCTGCGATGAAGCGCGTATGTATCCATCACCCTGAGCCTCCAGTTTATATCCATGTTCCTGCAGGTATTGCTGTACTAGCTGGTCAGTGCCAGCAGCATTGCCCACTACAAAAGAACTGCCTGCGGCGATCGCTTTATCTAGCAGGGGCACATAATGGTTTTTGAAGGTTTCGAGAATTTGTTGCTGAGTAACTCCCCTCCACGGACCAGAGCCAGAGACCATAATTGTGTCATTGGCTGAATATATTCCAGTATTGGCGTGTTCGCCCCAGGCAAGCGAATAATTGCGAGTACTAGAGAGTGTATCAGGTGGTGCAGCCGAGAAGCCAATGAATTGGGTGGCCTCCTGAGCCATTGCCACATCTTTCTTCATATGATGGGCTACGGCATCGTTAATTCCTTTTAATTCTGCCAAAGGGTTACTTGTTTTTGGGGAAGAGGTAAGTGATGTAGAGACTGTTGTTTTTTCCACTCTGGAGACAGAAGCGGTATGAGTTGTAATGGTGGGATCGGTATTTTCGGCAGTTTGGGATTTTTCCAAAACTTTGGAGTAACCGTCGATAAGAGCACGGATGAATGGGGAATCCTTGCCCAAGCCTTCCCAGTAGTTGTCTCTGCTTGAGGTGACGTAGTGGGTGCAGTTTTCAAGCCATTTCACCCCTCCCCGCTGTTGAATGACTTGAAACAATTTGGGATGCTGCTCTAGCTTTGCTTGAATAATCTCCGCCATCAGCTGCACTCGCGTTTCTCCCAAAGGCACTGTTTCCTTGTAGTGCTGGTATGCCTGTTCTGCTGAAGCAAATGGAACACCCTTCTGTTTCTCTTGCTGATAAATCTCCGGACCATATTTCCCCGTTGGTACTGCTGGGTTGTCGCGGAAAGACACTGGGTAATCGCCTTGAATGCTTCCCAGTTGCTTTGCTAGCACTGTTGGATTAGTAAGCGCTGCTCCTAACGGATCGGCACTTCTGGAACCGATGTTGACAGGTGGTGCTATTTTAGTTTCTGTAACTTGGGAAGTGGTATTTTCAACAGCTTTCTGTGTGGTGGTAGTTGCTTGTTGAATCTTGGTTGGAAGCGGTTCTCTTAATGGCACGATTTTACCGTCTGCGTAATCCCCTAGAGGCTCTATATGCAGTCCCCAAACCTGCTGCTTACCCGTGAACAGTTCCGGCAGTGCTTTGGCAGAGTGCTTCTCCATCTGCGCCCACTGCTGCTGGTAAGCGGGGTCGGCAATCATTTCCTGAGTAATCTGGTACTGCTTGCCCACCCGGAAGGCGACTTGTTTACCTCCCCCGGTGGCGATCGCAATATCCCCTTCTTTAAAACCGTATTGCTTGTATGGTTCGTAAGCCCTGGTAGTGTGGGTTCTGCCGTACCCCCGCATAGCATCGATGCAGGTGTCTACGGGGAGTGGATTGGTTTCACCGTGCATCATCAGGGGATAGTTCATCGGGATGGGTTTACCCGATATGGCGACCCCCTTCTCTTGGGGTTGTGCAGCAACTTGTTTGTTTGGAGTGTTTGGAACTGCGTTCTCTACCGCTTGTACAGCAGTACTAAATACGGATGGTTCGCTAACAATTTGCAGCCTGTTGTGTAGAGAATTGATTCTTTGGTGGTACTCGCTAATTTGTGGAGAACTAAGTGAAAGTTTGCTGTCTGCTTTGGATAGTTCTTCATTAAGTTGGGTGAGTTTTTGTTCGTAGAGGTTATAACCCTCCACCTCCCCCACATTTATTGGTTCTCCCAGTCGGGATGAAAGTTCTTGTTGGATGCTTTCTGGAAGCTGGCTTTTTTCTATTATAAAAGTGGCGCAGTTGTTTTCTGTAAAATACTGGTTCTCAATCCCAATGTAAGATAGCCAACTTGATACTTCTATCGCATCTTGTGCTGGCACTACTAATCCTACTGCTTCAAACTGCACAGACTGAGTACCATCTTCACTTATGTACTCTTGAGATGGGTTGTAGAAGTATACAGCTTGTTCTGAAAAAATTGGTATAGCAGTTTGACTTTGTGCTGAGTCAAAAATTATACCAAACTTTTCAACCATTGCCGCAAAAGTTTGGGGAGAAATTGAATCACTGGCTAAGGTGAATACTGCTAGACCTTTTTGAGTCTCTAACGGAACCTCTTTTGGAGGAACTAGGTTAAACTCAATATTTTGGTCAGTTAACCATTTGGTTACAGTATCAACCTTATGATTATCTACCGCCATCCCTATCAATCCCAGCATCCTATCTTCCTGAGTGGAAAACAGAATGGTGGGACGTTCTTTTATTTTTTGCAGTATCGGTTCACTTTTCTCAATCATCACCTCTTGCTGCGTAACCACAAATTGTTTTGTGGTTTCTTTAAAAGCTTGACTTTCCTTTGTCCAAACTTCGGGATACTGAACAGTGGTGGGGTCAACTTTGACAAAGGTATGGGAGAAGTTGCTTTGTAGGGTGCATGGTATGGAAGTAAGCTGTCCCTGTTTGAGAATTCCTAATTGTTTTAGTGCTTCTTTGTCTTGCTTGAAGTGCAGTACTCCTAGCGGTTCTCCGTTGAGAAGTACTGCGTCTCTGGTTTTGGTGGGAGGAATTTCTATAGTAACATTTCTGTAGTCTTTATCATCAAATATTTGACCTTTAAAGTCATAGAAACTAACTTTATTAATTCTTAATAAATTGCCGTTAGGTGATTCACCAATAAGAAATGCACCTTCATTTTTTCCTTCGATAATGGATGTGAATTTGAGGTTTAGGGCGTTGCCATTATTGAGGTAATTAAATTCCTTAAGCTGTTTTATAGAGTCAGCATCCAACTCTCCCAGTGTTTTCCCATCTAGTTTAATTTTTACCGTTTGGTCTGGGACTGGTACATTGCCGATGGAGAGGGTAACTTGTTCGTCATTGAAAGCGCGACCAGCATAGGAAAATTTGCTAATTTCTCTAATGGTAAATTCAACTGGTGGTTTTCCCGGTTCCTGGAGAGTAGCTTTGGCTGTGTAAGCTTCTCCCGGCACAATGTTTGCTAGAGCTTTAGTGCCGATGGGTAGTCTCCCAGTTCTTTGTTCCGGAACAGCGAATTCCTTATATTCCCCATCGCTATCTTTCACGAACACAAGCCTTGAGGCGTGGCGTTCGTGTCCCTCTGGATAGTGACTGGCTCTAATTAAGAGCGAGTATTTCTCGAATGGGTTCCATACTTTTCCTTTAAAACTATCACCTTCTTTCCCAATTCCTGTTAGCTTTATATTGGTAAATTGCAGATCCTCTAGTCTAGATATAATTTCGTTTGGAAAAGCAGCGAATACAAAATTAGATACTTTTTTCTGGGTGTCTACCTGTTGTCTGTCTTCAGATTCTACAGTTTCTGAAGAATTATTAAATTTTTTCTCTATTTCATCTTGTCTTGTGGCTGATATGCTCCAAGCAGCAGCGGCGGCAGATAGCCTTTCTGACTCTGGCATGGAGCCACGGAATGCTTCGGCACCTTCATAAGCTTGTTGAAACAGCAATTTAGTTTGGCTTTTGCTTAGTTGTGGCTTGATTTCTATCAGGGTTGCCCCAACGGTAGTCATTCCGGCTTTTAGCTTGTAGTCGATAGCAGACTGCTGGCTCACCGTACCCAACTTACGATACACGGGTTGTCCGCTTTCCAGATTTGTTTCCCCATCAATAGTCGCCACTGCTAATAACTTGTGAGGGCGATCGCTGCTGCGGGACTTCTCTGGGATTTCTTCTAGTCGAATGTTAAGTGTCTGTGCTTTCCAAATTCCTGGATGTCCGTAACGAGTGAGGTTTGTAATTTCTATTTGCGTTCCTTGGGGTGTTTGGATGATGGCGTAGGGACCAATTTCAGTTTCTCGTCGCCGCTCCAAACGAGTAGCTTCATTAAATTTTGTATCAAATTCCTGTTTGGCGAGGATAGCAGCAAACTTTTGTTGGGGCGTGAATTCAACTCCTTTAAATAAATCCTGAAACTGAATGATAGGGCGAGATTCAAGTTGGGCTTCTTGGAAATATTTATTAGTTTGGCTTATCAGCAGTTCTACTGGAGAGTAACCTTTGGGAGCAATCCCTTCATCAAGATAGGCTGACCTTGATTTTTTGTCCTTGATGTAGTTTACATCTCTGTGCAGATAGCGCTTATTTTCCTTAATTAAGTCCATGTCAGGAGTTTTGGCGCTCTTGAACAAATCAACTGCTATCTGGTTTTGGTAGCACGCTTCTTCAATCATTTTGCGGTACATCTGGCGATTAATTTCCATTACCCGCTGTGTGATTTCAGGAGTTCTATTTTGCACTGAGGAGAGTGCAACGAACTCCTTCATCGGCTCTCTATATTCCGCCCTAATGGGTTTAGGATATTTTTCATTATTTTCTTGAGCCAACAGCTTTTTATAGTGACTTGATACTTGGTCTAAATACTCAGACTGTTGCTCTCTAGTTCCATAAATCTTTAGGATTTTGATTTCTGACTCTAAAGCTTCCAGTGCTGTAACGTGATTATTGATAATACCAACGCTGATGCCATCACTCATATGAATGGCAATTTCTTCAAAAGGAGGTTGTGTCTTATCTTTTCTATAAAATGATTGCTTTTTTAGTTTGACTGTAGGAGCGTAGGCGTTTTCAGTCAGGTTTCTGTACTCTGCTTCTGCTGTAAAATTGGGATATTTGCTTGCCAATTCCACACCGATACAGTCACCATCAAAATCACGCCCCTGGCGTTCTGATTCTGTTTCTGCTGGGTCTACTTGGTCGGTTTTTATTCCTTGTGCTTTTAGTGCGTCAATTCTAGCTTGGATACGCTTGTGGTCTTCATCATTGACCACAATGATGCCTTCTAGGGGTTTGCCGTCAGGTCCAACGTAGTCTTCAACGTGTTTGTTGATGGAAACACACAAACCATTGGAATTGAGGAAGGGAGAGCGGAAGTTGAGAATTTTTTCATCTTCCTTAAACCAGGGTACACAAATTTCACCGTTTTTGAGTTCCTTAGAGGGAATAATCATCCCCCGGTTGAAAGTTAGGGTTCTGCCAATAGCAATATCTCGCCATTCTTTTTGTACAAATCGACTTAGTTCTTGTTTAACCTTCTCAGTTTCCAAAAGTTGGAAATGACCGAGCTGGTCTGCCTTGATAATTTTGTACATTAACAAGTCATCTTTTTCGGATTTGGCATTATCCTCATTTAAATCATCATCTATGTATAACTCTTCATCTAGGTTAGAGTCGGCTGTAGATAATTCCACTTGTCTTTCAAGCGTTCCATCCGCCAATTGATTGGCGATTTCTTGTTTTAGGGAGGCTTTTTGCTCTTCGGTAAATGCTTTGCGCTTTTCGTACTTCTCGCAATATAGTTGTGCGACTTTCCTGGGGTCCTTCTGGATTTCGGCAAGTTCTTGGGCAAGCTTCTCTAACCCCTCTGCAAAGTCCTTGACACCTTGGGGGAAAGATGCTAACAGTTGGGAAATAGCAGTCTTCCCTTTCTGGGACTGCGATTTTTCACCCAACCAAATGGTTTGGTTGTATATTCCAGCTTTGATTTGGGGTTTAATGGGACCAGAGGGGTTATCTTTGTCTGTCCCCTTGAAACTGCTTAGGGGGATGATGAGGTCTACTTTGGGTGTGCCTTTGGCGCACGGCAATCTCTCTAACTGATGGGGACGCAGTGTTCCTTTGCCAAAGCGGTACTGGATGTCCTCACCATCAAGCGATCGCCATCCAAAACGATGTTGGATCACGCGATAACTCTTGTCCTCTTGTTCTTCCCTTTTGGTCAGTCGGTCGTATAGTTCAGTCGAAATTTGTCCGTAGCAGTCACCAACTAGCTTATACGCCACATCGTCTGGTAGTATCCCTCCATTTTCACCAGTAGTATCATCCACTACCAGAATATTCAATTGCTGATTGATTGTGTTTTTGCAGTCTCCAAGGAAGATGGAGCCGTAAGCACCACGGTCTTTGCGGTCTGGGCAAAGTTTTTCAATTACTTCCAGACATTCTGGTGGGCCATAGAGTAGTCGTGTTTTGGATGACAACAGCAGAACATGACCATCTGGATGGTTTGTCAGGTCTTCTAGTGTACTGTATTCGTCCATCTGCCCAAAGGAGAATTCTTTGTCGGGAAAGAAGGACTCCAGCAGCGTATTATCTAATTCCTCAGTTAGAATTGAGTCGGTATTTTTGGGATCACCATCTGTATGAATCCACTGGTTGAGTCTAGTATCAAAGTGTTTGAATACAAGTGTCATAAATTTTTTAAGTCATTTTTATAAAAAATAGTTAAGTTTTTGAGGAATTTAATATGTCGAGATTAAAGCGTTGGTTGAATATGCATGGAAAAAAAGTAAATAAAGATGGTTTTTTAAAAGAGGAATATACTCAGCAATTGCGTTCTTATGGTTTTGATGACGATTACATTGCTGAACACAGTAAAGGATTCAAAGAAAAATATGAACAACTGAAGCTGTTAGATGAAACAGACCCAGAGCCGTGGCCCGTCTACACTGCCTATGACTTTTTTACGGAAGAGGAGAAGCGGCAATTTAATCCTGATGGTTCCCTCAGACCAGAGTATGTCGAATATGCCCGCAGTATTGGCATTAGCTCCGGAGCGCTTGAGGAGATGGAGCGCCGCAAAAAAATTGATGTAGACAACTACAATGAAGTGTCTGCTCGATATGCGGAACAGGGTATAAATTTTGGGGAACAGCAGATGAAAACGAGGATTTCTGACAGCAAAAGTTATGTCCAACGCAGAGAGCAGATGGAGAAAGATTTGCGTAACTTTGAGGATGTTGATAGCTTGCCTTTTGATAAAGACACATCGTATTAGGAAGGAAGGAAGCAACCAAGCTGGCATGATTTATAGCTACTAAGAGTTCTCCTAGAGCAGATTCTACGAGTTACTTCAGTGTAGAGGGTAGCGAAGAAAAGTATAATTTTAGGTTGATTTTGTAAGTGTTTTATATCAAAAGGTATAAAGCAGTGTCTCCATTCCCTCTTTGTCTACCAAAAAAGGCGAGTCTAAGGGGGGTAGTAGTGCCGTGTTCCCTTCATAGCGCGAAGCTTTTACCAAGGGCTTTAGTGGCTTCTTTGAGAAAAATTACTTATTTACCTTGACTTTAGCCATTTGAGATCATACCCCGCCTATTCGTTAAGAGTTGCTTGGGGAACTTCAAAAACTTGGCACATCCCAGTAGTTTCGCATAGACTGGGGAAAAATTATTACAAAAATCGCCCTGGGTTTGCAATAGTCAATCGCAAGTGTGGGACGATCGCACCTTTATTCAAGTATCTCTGTATTGTAAGTATCAATTATGCAGCTCGTAGCAACTACTGACCTAGTGGTTGAAACGCCCAAAACCTCAAAGTTGGTATCACTCTTATTGCGGGACTACCAAAAACAGGCGATAGCACTCTTGTATGCCTATTTTCGCTCCGGACTAACCGCCGTCCTGCTTTATGCACCCACAGGAGCTGGTAAAACTGTTCTGGCAGCCTCAATGATTAGGGATGCCGTCAGTAAAGGTCGCCGGGTACTGTTTCTTGTCCATAGAGCCAAATTGGTTAAACAAACAGTAAAAACCCTACGTAAACATTTGGGGATTGACCCTAGCGTCATCTGGGCAGAATGGCACGACTCGCCTGACTACTCCAAACCAGTACAAGTTGCAATGGTACAGACGCTGCAAAATCGGGAGTTACCGCCAGATATTGGGTTGGTAATTGCCGACGAAGTGCATACCACAGCTTTCTATAAACTTTACACCCACAAAGTAGTTCCTACCTATGGCGGAAATATACTCGCACTCTCTAAATGCTTTTTTGTAGGACTTTCCGCATCGCCTTGGCGCACCAAAGCGACAGAAGGATATTGCCATCTATTCCAGGCGGTTGTACGTGCTCCGTATCCCCAGGAACTCATAAACATGGGATATCTGGTGAGGTCAAGGCAGTTTGGCTACGATGGGCTAATCGATTTTAGAAAGCTTGATACTGGCGGTAGTGGCGACTTTACCCTTAAGTCGATGGAAAAAGTTTGCACTCCGGTTTTTAACGGTGAAGTCGTAAAGCGATATCTTGAGGTTTGTCCCCACCGTCCGGCGATCGCGTTCTGCGCAGGCGTCAACCAAGCTTTAGACTTGACTCAAAAGTTTCGCTTTGTTGGTATTCAAGCTGAGTGCATTATTGAGACGACGCCGGAGAAAGAACGGGATGCAATCTTTGAACGGTACTCTCTGGGCATCACGAAAATCCTGATATCGGTCAACGTCCTTTGTGAGGGTTTTGACGAACCTACCGTTGGGGCTGTTCTGCTAGCAAGACCCACAAAAAGCCGCGCTTTGCTTGTTCAAATGTGCGGTAGAGGTCTTAGAATCTCAGATAACAAGGACGATTGCTACTTTCTCGACTTTTGCGAGAACTTTAAGAGGATTGGACTGCACACCAAGCGATTTGAAACTCCCTTATGCCCAAGAGCTGCAATAGCCCTAAATGCTCCTCTTCAGGAAGATGCTATTGAACTTAAAACCTGCCCTAACTGCGGTGAACTTATTCCTGCCATGCTGGGCGTCTGTCCTGTTTGCGGTTACGTATTTCCTAAAAAAGCAAAAAGCCCTCCCCCGCCTAGACCTTTTGGAGAAATCCTTAGTCCCGAACAAACAAAGCAAGCAAAACACCTCCGCAAGTACCTTTACAATGCGTACTGGAAAGATTCTAAACCGATAAAAGATGTAGACGTAGATTTCTTGAAGCGGTTTGGATACAAGACACCCACTGAATGGTGTAGAGACGCTATATTTCAGGGCGATTCATTGATGATGCTCTATCATCAACAACTTTATATTCGATTTTTGCGGGCAGAGTACAGCGACCCCAATACCCACGATAGCACCGAATGGATAAAGTTGATGATGTATCGTGAGTTTGGGGACTCCTCAGATCCAGTTTATCAGCCTTGGTGGGAAATTTTAGGGCTAGAAAGACCTACAAAAGACTTAGACGAAATAAAATCACTCTACCAAAAAAAGTGCGAACTGTATGCCAATTCTACTTACGGGCGAGAGATGTTAGAGTTGCTTTCTCTGGCTATGTGTGAAGCACTCGACTCTGCAATAAAACCGGGAATACTGGTTACATGGACTGATTGTCCTGGCTACCTCGAATGGATGCAGCCCTTTCTAGTTGTAAGAGTAAATGCTGATGCCTTTCAGGTTGAGCTTGAGGGGATAAGCCATCCCGTGCCGATGAGTAAACTGTTGGCTGCTTGAGCGCGAGCGAGAGGTTGAGCCAAGATTAGGTGACACAAAAAAATGCTTTGCAAGGGCGGGTGCGGTGTCAGCCACTCTCACGCCCGCTAGTAGAAGCCGCGCCGATCGCTCTTAGCCTCGTCACCCGCCGCCGTGGCTGCTATACAAATATGTAATAAAACATACATTTATAACGTAGGGTAAAAGGTTTTAAGAAGCTTATAAAACGCGGTTTGCAGAGGTGAGATTGATATACTGGCTTGACTGCCTTTGGGCTAGTAAGTTGCACCGCATCGCGCTCACACTTCAATAAAAGTCCCGCGACTTCAAAATGGCATACAGGAAGACTTCCCAGCATTCTCGCTCCGATACTACTGCCATGTCTAGTTTACACTCATTTATTATTTGTTTTAGCTGCCATAATTATCTTTGCAGTTTCATAATCATCATTAATCAAATAGGAAAAATGGTAATAACTGGCTAGATAAAAATCGCAGCCAAATTTTTGATAGCGATCCGCCACAGCTAAAAAACCATATCTAGCACCCCTTTGGTCTTTAAACCAGTCTTCATGAAAGGAGTCATGGAGAAATATAGTTAATGTCTTTTCTTCTGCACTGGGGATCAAACGAATCAATCTAATGTAAGGATTATGAGTACGTTCTACTGGCAACAGCACATCATATCCATCAAACTTTAAAAACTCTGCTAAATCATCTTCGGTCTTTTCATAAAAAGGAGATGTCTCTTCTGGTAATGCAAGAAAATGTTGCCAAGCCATCCAGAATTCATGTTTGCTATCAAATCCGGGGTCAATATCCAGTCGCCAGTGTTCTTCTTGGCAAAGGTCATCAATTACTTCCTTGGGTAAATCAGCTAGTTTCATATTTGAAAAGTCTCCACATGAATAGTGGGCAGTCAGTTGCTTGAGTTAAATTCAAATTTAAAATCTCATAAGTGCATAGTCTGATAACATTCTGGAGGGGTAATCTCTGTTGTTTTTACGGCAGTTGACATTTCACCTTTTTGATTAATATAAACCATAACTATATCGGTTGACGGTTCATATATTTCTACCATACTGTCTATTGGTTTTATGTATGAAGCATCTAAACTATATTGGCATATTGTTTTTCTGATAAGCTGACGGGGAATGTAATCAATTTTGGGGGGATAATCTTCCAAATTGATAACCAAAACAATACCTGGAAGCTGTTTTTTATGATAACCTGACCAAGCAATCGCGCCCAGTACAACACTATTTTCTTCAAAAAAATCATTCGCTTCTAGACAAACTTGATATTTGTCTACTTTTGGAAATGGATTCAACCAATCTTTAAATTTTCCTAATAAGGATGTGTTTTCTCCCTCCTGTTTAGGAACTGGTTTCTTCACAAACTTAGACCAAGAAGAGTCCGAAGAAAGTTCTAGTGATGGAAAGTCATTTCCATCTTGTTTCCTTTGTTGTCGCAGTTTTGCTTTTCTTCCCATAATGAAAAGTTAACGAGACAGCATTAAATTTATCATGACCTATCATTGTCAATCTAGTTCTGTTTCTTGGTGTTGATGACGCTGCTGGCTTTGCTGCAAATATTCGGCTCTTAGCATCGCCTGCAGCTTGTCGAATCTTTCCCAATCCTCCTGGGTAAAGCCCTGAAATGACGCTGCTTCTGGTGAAACCAAGGGAATAGAAGCAATCTGAAATCCAGTTTTTCGCATTAGCTGAAGGGTTTCCCCTGCAAGCTGCAAGTCATAGTGTTTACCATTAATTTGGTTGGGTTGCCCCTGGCGCTGCCACAGCAGTCGAATAGTCACCCCGATTTTGTTAGCGTACTCCTGTTCGGTTGAAACCTGAGGTGCAACCGCTTTGTTGGCAGATGGGTCAAAAGCATTCTCGTTGGCTGCATCTTTCTCTAAAGTGCCATCACCAGCAACTAGATCATCACTACCATTATCAATAGTTGGGGTGATATCACTGACAACTGGGGTAGTGTCACCAACTGCAGTAATCTCATTTTCATCAGCAATGGTAGTCGAATTTGTTATGGCTTCATCTTTATCCTGCGGTGCGTAGACGCGGAAGTTGCGCGTCTCGAAGAGAAGCGGCTTGTCGCTAGCCGGGGCGCTTTTCTCCCGTTCGATTGGGGCGATCGCCATCGGTAGTTCCTCCTCTACCCCCATCCCCAACAGCTGCTTCACCAGCTGCATTCTCCTAGCTTCAAGCTCTAAAGTTTGGCGATAGCGTCTCAATCGGTCGATATAGCTGTCATCAATAGCACGTCCCTCTCTGCCATAATGCATAAGGGTTTCAATTAACCTATTGTCCCATTCTGGGTTATAGTCAACACCTAAGTGCTTCTGTAATCCCCCAAAGCTGTACTGTTTACCTAAGTTGTTACCAGCAGTGGAAATTTCATCTAACTCATAGAAAATCCCTTTAGGTGACCCCTGGCTGCTAAACTCCACCTCTACCCTTACACCAGTTGAGTACAACTTGGCAATTAACTCTGGCATAGAGGGATAGTCTGCTGCTGCTGCATTGATTGAAAGTTTCAGTTTTTCTCTAGTGCTGGAAGTAGGTACAGAGTGGTCTGCTGCTCGTGTCACCTCTGGTTCAGCTGGTGGCAGTTCCGCCAAGTCTCCACCAACTGCTGGTGACACTTCCTCCAATTGCTCATCATTGGGTAGTGACGCGAGTACTAACTGTTCAGTAGTTGATGGTGGCACTTCTACTGGTAGCGGCATTTCCATCAAGCTACTACCCGGTGGTGTTGCTTCTACTAGTTGCTCATCACCCTTGGGCGATACTCCCACTAATTGCTCGGTAGCTCTTGGTGGCAATTCAACCAATTCTCCAGTAGCGCCAGAACGTATCGCAGGCAGATCCCGTTCTGGATCATAAGAGACACCCCGTTTTTTCTGAAGACCAGGAAAGCTGTATGCTGATCCCAATTTGTTGCCAGCCACCTTCACCCCATTCATTTCAAAAGCGATCGCTTCCTTGAACAACCCCCTGGTGGTGAATTGTGGATGAACCACAACACCTTGCTGCTGGAGTCTGCCAATCAACTCGGTGACAGTAGGTTTGTCTTGAGTTGCTTTATCAATGATGTCAGCTAGCAGTTGGGTAACAGGTGGCTTTCCAGAGGAGTGGTGTTTCTGTTTTTGGGTTTGGGCGCGACGGTGCGAAACTGTCGTCTCAATGCCATATTTTTCTTTTACCTTGGTGGCAACTTGTTCACTGCTACAAGGGGAAGCCTCCAACCCATACTCCTTCTCCAACTGTCGCACCACTACCTCACTGCGGCGGTAGTCCCATGAGTCCGACACTACTGTTGAGTCCATGCGAATGCGATTCGCAATTATATGGATGTGTTCGTGGTCGGTATCGTGGTGACGGGCAATCACGTATTGGCTTTTATTCAGTCCTTCACCCAGAAATTTCATTTCCTTGAGCCAGTGCTGGGCAATTTCTGCGTACTGTTCATCATCCAAATGCTCGTGGTACTCCCCTTTCTCATGGGATGCATCGCGGTGGGGGATGGAGAGAATGACGTGAGCGCAGGCGCGTTCCAGATTGGGTCGCATTCTTCTTGCTGCCCCAAATTCTTTAGCTAACTGCCTGGGTGTAGTGCCACCCATGTTGCTGTCGATAATGGTGGCTTTCTCCTTTCCCAGCACATAGTCTAGGGTGGAACGAAAACTTTGGTTCTTGAACTGCTTACCAATCAAGGTGACTCCGATGGTGCGCTCGCTCTTGTGGATGGTTGGCTCATGTGGTGATGGTGAAAATCTGCAGTACTCCAGCAGGCGTGGGTTTGGGAGAGTGGGGTTTCAGGGGGAGATAGTGCAGTGGTGCAGTTGTTTCATAAAGTAATGGGGGCGATCGCCTGAAAATTAATCGGACTCTTCTTGGCCATCATCTGCTGCCCCACACTCCAACAGCTGCATCTGCGTCTCCCTGATGGATGTATACAGAGATTCCACTAAGTTTTGCAGTTGTTCAACATCAATATTTATGTCTTGTCCAGCCTTCACTGCTGTGTTGACTGCTTTAGCTATTTGATTGAGATTCACCCCAATCGCCTGAAGTTCTTCATACAACTTCCAATTTAACTGTGGGGGTGGTGGCGGTTCGACAACACGCCGCCGTAATGCAGCACGACGAATGAATTCCCCAATGCTCACCCTCGCTTCATACGCCTTCTTCTTCAACTGCTCGTACTCATCAGCAGCAAAACGAACTGGATGCGTAATAATTCTTGCAACTCCATCAGACCTCTTAGTCTTACTTGTCATTACGAATAACTTGGTGTACTAGCCCTCCGCTTTCTTCCAGCCGTCGCCGTCGCCTTGTACCACAGGGGCGGTATGCGCGTGAGCGCGTATACAGGCGACATGGCTGGCGTCTCACCACCACTGTCGTGTGGCACTATGCGTTGGCTCTATGCTAGCAGGAGGCGCAAATCCTTGTGTAGTGGGGTTTCTACGGATGTGGTGATAAAGAAATGATGAGGAATGGGGTCAGATTGAAAATAGCGTAAAAAGTCGTAAAAAAGCGTAGGATCTTCTAAAGATTATAGTAATAGAGAATTAAATTTGTAGAAATAAAAAAGAAAAAAGTCGTAGAAAGGCGGAAAAAAGCGTAGAAAATGCGGAAGACACCGAAAAGCCTCTTCAGTAATAATCTGGTATAGAGAATAACTTTAAGACTGCTGAGGAGAGAGAGTGGCGAAAACGAATAAGACTCGCAACGCAGTAGATTTTCCCAAAATGACACGCAGTCTCAATACGTGGAAGGGGAAAATGTTCCAGTATTTATTGGAGAATCATCGTTCTGGGAAGAGTGGGACTGAGATAGTGGAGGATGCAGTAAGTGCATTTTGGATGCCAGCAGTGATGAAGAAGTATGGTGTTTCAGGGGAGGAGTTAGAGCAAGCAGGTTTGTGGGCAATAGAGCAGTTGTTGGGGAGGGTAGGGACAATCATGGCGATATGCGAAATAAAAAGATTGCCCCCATCTGTACTTCTTCCTTTTAGCGCTACTGTAGTACCTATAGCATCAGTGGAAACTACAACTACACTCACACCTACTGCTATACCCACAGACACCGCCGCCGTTGCAACTGCATCTTCTGAGACAGAGAAAGTAGATGGGGAAGAGGAGAGTGAATTGGAGAGTGAGGGAGAAGAGGAATCTGCTGAGTTAGAGGTAGAAGAAGACCCTTTGTGGGGTGGTATGACTTTGTGATTATATTGTCCAAGTGAAATGTGAGTGCAATCACTTACTTCCCCAGAGAACATTCCCCTACAATATGTAGTAGCGGTGAATTTTGACAAGTGGCTGCTGATAAGGGAGTGAAACTTTGGAAATAGGAAATAAAGAGTATAAAAACAGACGATGGTAAAAGCAAAAATAGCTGCTATTTCCAGTCCAGATTTGGTAGTTGCGATTGATTTGGGAGCAAGCCAAACTAAAGTTATAGCAATGCAGTACCCACAGTCAGAGCCAGTGGTGGTATGCATGGAGCCAGAGGTAGCGGATGTATCTTTGGAATCCTTAAAGGAATGCGAGGTTGGTGGAAAGCCAGAAGATGGCTGTTGGATAGGGTTGCCGTCAAGGGAGAACTATGCGATCGGCTTTTTGGCAAGATACAAGTTTGGTGGCAATTCGCTATTGAAGGAACTAAAGTACGATGTAGCAGTGCCAAAAATATGCGGTTTGTTGTGGGTGCTTTATGAGAAGTGGAAGTTACCCAACAAACTGAGTGTTGCTTTGGCTGTGTTGTTACCACCGTCTGAAGGGTGCGATCGCACTCTGTTAGAGACAAAGCTAAATGTTGCACTAAGCAATTTTAGTACCCCTACTGGTACTATGCATGTCAAGTTGGTTCTATTTGATGCAATGCAGGAAGGTGCTGGAATACTCTTTAATCGACGCTTAGTATTGGGGGAGGAATTCAAAAATCGCACTGTTGCAATTGCGATGATAGGCTATCGCAATGCCAGCATCTTTGTGGTGGCAAGGGGAGTACTCAGTCCTGGAGTGTCGAGCGACTTTGGTATGGCGTGGATGGTAGATGCCTTTGTGCGTCGGTGTAGTGGACTGTCTAAGGAAGATCCCAGGATAGTGCAGGCATTGGTGGGGGCTGGGGATGAATGCAGTTCTGAAATGTTAGCCAAACTTTCTCGCAAGCGCAAGCCATTCGAGATAGCAGCGGATGCAACTTCTATGGCAGAGTCAGCGCTACGTTCTCGTGATGATTACGCAAGGGCGTTAATTCGATGGTTGTCTCAGCAGTTGCCTGCCGATGTAGATGAAATTATCTTGTGCGGTGGCACTGCGGAGTATTTGAGAAAAGAGTTAGAGACGCATTTCAGTAACAAAACCCTGATTTGGGATGGAGGCGTGGAAATTCCCTCTTCTTTGGATACAGCAGGCATGGGCAATCGCATTGCTGATGTGTTGGGAATGCATCATGCATTCTTAGTGCGAGTGGGCAAGTTAATAAAAAAAGATAATGGCTCGACTGCTACTAGCAACACTTCCTCTTCTGCCTCATCTGCTAC
This sequence comes from uncultured Stigonema sp., assembly GCA_964658145.1. Lineage (GTDB taxonomy): Bacteria > Cyanobacteriota > Cyanobacteriia > Cyanobacteriales > Nostocaceae > Stigonema. The sequence continues at coordinate 9,391 of CAZZYE010000003.1, read as the reverse complement.
AGTATCTTCTGTATCAGGGAGTAATGTTGTGTGTTCATCTTCGCCTAAGCCCAAGGGATTTTTGGAAATGCCAGATAAGTTGTAAGCATTGTCAGCAGAATAACTGAAAAAAAAGAAATGTCTGGGCTGTTCACCCAGACATTTCGCTTATTCAACAGCTATCATCTCTGGCTACTTCGCCTAATTAATCACTTTAATAATTTCAGCAACTGCAAAGAGGTCCTTAACAGGAACATTGCAGCCTCTAGGTTGCCAGATGTTGGCCTCCAGATGACCGCTCAACACTATAATGGTGCCAACACGCAGTTTCAGTTTGGAGTCAGCAGAACACAAATATTTCACAGGAAACCAACTGGTCTGCTCTTCACCTTTGCTGTAACGGTTGACTGCTAGAGACAACTCGTACAACCGACGGTTGCCTAAAGCGTGAGTTTGAACGTAGCCGATAGTGCCTGAAAGAGTTAATGTGTTGATGTCCATAGTATTTTGGCTCATAACGAGTTGATTGTTTCTTACTAGGAGCGCTTTTGCGCGATTGGATAAGGTGAGTGACGATATGTAAGCGGTTGGAGCAAAAAAACTGCTGGTAGCCATTAGTTATGGTAGGTACTGGGGCTTAATGCGACGGAAGGTGAAGTTGTAGCGCTTTGGAGAGAATTGTTCGGCGCTGTGGAGTAACTTCGTATCAATCAGCACGACAAGTCCGTCTGTTAACTTATATTCAATAATGCGATTGCTCCCCTGCTCCGGCTTCTCTCGGTAAATGGCTTCACCTAAGTTAAGCATTACTGCCTTGCCTATAAAATGGCTATGATCTCTATGCCATTGGATTGAAGTAGATGTTTCAGGTAGATAACCGCCGCAGATAAGTAGTGAATGCCAGTTGGGGAAGAGACGGTCTGCAAACGCTACAAGTCTTGGATGTGGTTCTTCGCACGGAAAAATGCGAGCGCGACCTTCGGGAATGGACTGAAGGTTCGACCCGTAGCGGAACCACTTTTCAGTTCTGTTAGGTGCATAGGAGGAATGCACTTCTTGAGTCAGTTGGATGGAGCGAGCGATTTCATAGGCAGCGGCGAGGTTGGCATCGGAGATTTTACCAAGGATTTTCATAAATTTTGTTTAATAAAGTCAATTCGATGAGTGCGTAAGCACAGTTGATTTGCTGCGCTACAAAAAAAACAACCGCTACAGATTTGTAGCGGTTATTTGCCATCATCTGTGGGTGCTTTTACGCTACGTGCTGATGAAAACCAAGAATGCCTTTGTATTCCCAAAGGTCGGGATACCCTTTCTCTTCATCACCAGGATAGTGTTTGCCAAACCTGCGGGCAATGTGGTCGCTATTCCACCACCAGCTTCCATCACTGCGGCAACCAATATGAGTTTCCTGCCAGTTATTGGTTCTGACGGTCAAGCCCTGATGGTTCAATTGCAGTGCAGGAGCAAAGCAGTTGCCACTAGCAGTAGAAAACCAGATGCCAAAGGCGCGAAAATGGAATTTCATGACGCTAACAGTTAGTTGAGTGTTTTCACTTTGTTTGGGCGTAGCCCGTATAAGCGATATCGGGAAGTCCAAGTATTGGAGTGTGGGGAAGCTATGCAGGGGCGATCGCGTGGGAAAAAGAAAAACACTCTCCCAAAGAGTGTTTTTCTGCTTGGTTGTATGTGGGATTTTGGTTAGAAGCAGGGTTCAGTGGTCCTGACTGCGGCAGTAGCGCGGGATTGTTCTCGTCGTTCCCAAGTCTTCTGGTTGATTTCCAGCAGATCTTCGAGAGACTTACCGAATTTCCTTTGGGCATATTCCAACAGTTGTTCAAGGGAGTAGCGCTTTTCTGCTGCTTCCCCAAAGGTTTCCGCAAACTTTGTCTTGAATTTGGACCAGTCGAACTCGTCGCTCATACTGCGCTTGGCAACTAAGCCGTAGACATCCCTCAAAGCGAAGTAAACTTTGTTGTATACGCGCTCTGAGTAGTTATCGATGGCATAAGCGCCCATAGCAGAGTCATCAATGATTTGGATTTTCTTAGTCGGCATGAGAATACCCTCTAAATGAATGATTTTTCGTAGAGATTGCGCGACAGCGCTTTTAACGCTTTCGGGTTGTCGCAAATCTCTTCTTTTTGCTTTGTGAGGGCTTCTACCTGAACGAGAGCAGTGGTCGTTAGACGGGAATACTAGAATTATTGGGCAAATACAGATCAGGTTAGCGGAATCGACACGAACACGTTACCCAGTTCCTTCGGTTCCAGCTTATGTAGTCCTCCTCCGTACACGCGACCCTCACCCATCAATGTCTCATTAGAAATCTGATTGAGAGCGTGCCATATGTCTTTGAGCAGTTCAGGCAACTCTAGGAGGGTTTTTTCCAAAGCTGGTTTAGGGTACAACATTAAGTAGACGTTGGTTGCCGTTGCCAAGGAGTGATTTAGAATGAAGCGGAACGGTCTACCCCTACTCGTATCCTGTCGCCCCATATAGGTACACAGGAGTGGGGAGGGAGGGCGATTTTCTTGCAAATACCAGGGGGAGCGATGTTTACACTCTTAGCGATCGCTAATTCCATTCTCTACTCCCAACTGGAGACAATTAAAAGCGATGGATACTTGGCTTTCACCTTATCTTCTGGCAAATTACACGTCAGCAGGAATAGCTGGGGTTCTAAAATTGGATTACCAAGGCGATCGCCTGCAATCTCATCAACTAATAAATGCCGGGGACTAGGTAGAATTGGCTTTAAGAACTCCGAAGGAAGTTGGTGAGTAGAAACTTGCTCTGGTGTTAGCACAAAGAAATGGTTAGCTCCTGTAGCCAGACCCCGTTTGATGGTGAATAAATCCGATAACTTCTGCTGACAATTGGAATGGATGCTACTACACACCAAGCCAAACTTAGTCCACTTAGCATTTTGCTGTAGCACATCCACTGAAATCAGCTCTTTCACATTAGGATTTGTCAAACTACCGCCATAAGAGAACTCAACAACATGATTAGCTGGTGGCAAAGCCTTCTTAAACCAAACTACTGCTGAAGATACAAGTGCATCTTCAAACTGCACATCATGAGGATAAAAACGATGAATACGTAGTAAGGTAACGCAATTTAGCAGATAATCTTTAATTTGCCGTCCATAATTTACATCCATAAATCCACTGGGAATCAGCCAACCAGCTAAACCGTTATCAGCCATCCATGCATCTGAGATACAGATAAAATGGCAGTAAAGTCCGGCTAACCCACTTAGCTTTACGCCAGTTGTTTGCTCTGTTTTATATTGCAACCGCAGCTTCTCAACCTTGCTCAAATGATGATGTCGGACATACGGCGGATTGCAAATGAGCAAGTTAGCTTTTGCTTCAAGAGAGTTGGGGGGTGTTGTCTGGGTGAAGTCAGTGATATTCAACTTTAGCGGTGTGTGACCCCAAAGCTTTATAGCTTCAATTGCGTAGTGAGGGTCAATTTCATAACCAACTGCTTCAACAATTTGTGATTGTGGAAATCTCTGTAATAATGCCGAATAGAAAGAGCCAGTCCCAAAAGCCGGATCAAGAAAACGGATGAGGAGGTCTAATGGGTCAGCTAGCGCACCACAGAGACGGTCTGCAACAATTGTCGCTGCTCTGTGAACTTGCGTGTCAGTCGGTTCCAGCCCGAATTCTAGCCAGTGGTCTGGAGGTTTTTTGATGCCATGAGTTTCTTAGTTTTGGCAAGTTAACACCGTCGTGGATGCAGCATTATCAAGTGCGATAAGGCGATCGCGCTCTTTTCGCGAGATCTCTTGTGATAATAGGCATTTACTTTTCATCTAGAAGTGCTTCTATTTGCGCAAGCAGTTTTTCCAAAGCTTTTTGTTTCTTAGGATCATCCCATATTTTCGCTTTTTGTAAATGACTTGATGCTTGTTTATAACGCTCCTTTAGTAAATTCGCCTCCGAGTTAACCTGACGAGTTGCTTTAATTCGTTCATTAATCTGAGTCAGGGACAAATTTTCTTTTATGGTAGCTTCTAAGAGTTCCATTCGTTGTGAAGAGTCTTTGACACGAGCTATAGCGGTAGCTTTCGTGTATTCAATCTCACCCCGACGCAAGGCATCTAGCACATCTTCTGGCAGTTTTAGTAATGGTAGACGACTGCTGACAAAAGATTCCCACGACATCATAGCCAAGGCATCAAATACAGCTAGTACGATAGCTGATTCTTCATTACCCAAAACGTTTTGGGTAATTTTGCCTTTAGCCTCGTTTTGCATCCGGTGGAGAAGTGAAACCACATCATGAACATTCTGGTTTAACCTCAGACCTAAAAGCTGGAGTATGCCTTCAGTCTCTTCAATAGGATTCAGGTCTTCTCGAACCAGGTTTTCAACAAGCGATAGCTGCAAGGCTTCAAGTTCGTTTAGTTCCCTAACAACAACAGGTACAACTTCAAGTCCTACCTGAAGGGCTGCTCGGTAGCGTCGCTCCCCTGCAACCAACTCGTATTCTCCCCCTTCTAAAGGGCGGACTAATAAAGGCTCTAGGATACCGTGTTCTTTAACTGAGAGTACAAGCTGTTCTAGCTTTTGTTCGTCGAAGTAGCGTCGGGGCTGAGATAGTGGTAGTTTTATAGAGTTGATAGCAACCGTATGCGGGGTGCTAGCGGCATTCTCAGCAGTGTAAGCGCTTTCTCCTAGTAAGGCGGCTACGCCTTTCAACTTGCTGGTATAGGGTTGTTCTTTTTTATTAGTATTCACTTGCTTACTTCAGTTTCTCTAAACTTAAAGAGATTTTTTCTAATACAGCAACAGCAGGATGTTTACGGTTAGATAGCGCTAAAGGCAGTCTGGCTTCGCTAGCATCGGGAAAAGCAATAGTTCTAGGAATTGGCTCGTAAACAGTAGCAAGTGGTGATAATTGTTCGGAGATTGCTTTGAGAGTCCTGCTTTCTTGAGCAGTGCGACCATCGTACAAGGTGGGAGCGAAACCCGCAATCCCAAGAGTCCGATTTGCTGCTTTGCGAAGTGTCGCCACTGTATTTAATAGTAAATCCGTTCCTTGAAATGATTTGAATTGACACTGGATCGGAACCAAAACGTGAGTGGCTGCAACTAAGCTTAGGACGCTTAAAATGCCTAAGCTTGGAGGGCAATCTATCAAAATAAAATCATACTTATCCAACACAGGAGCGATCGCATCTTTGAGTCGCATTTCTCGCATTAAGGTGGCTACCAATTCTAGCTCGGCAGCACTTAAGTTAATATTGGACGGAACAAGCGATAGCCCATGAATTGGTTCTGGATGAATAGGTAACGGTTCTTCACCAACAACAGCTTCGTAGACTGTTTTTGTTAGATTCTCTGGTTCAAGTCCCATGAAGGTGGTCAAACTAGCTTGTGGATCCATATCAATCAGCAGCACGCGGTTAGGATGACGCTGCGCTAAATGATACCCCAAGTTCATAGTTAAAGTTGTCTTTCCCACACCGCCTGACTGATTGAAAAGTGCAATGATGCGGTTCACGCCTTGTTCCCTCATAATAAACTCCTTAAGTAAACAATAAAGTCCTTTCCTGAACAATAAAATCTAGCGCGGAACTGGCACATTCACCTATGTGCCAGATAAGTTGTCAGCGGACAAGTTCATTTGCTGCCAAAGTTGGCTGTCAGCAGAGGCATTATCAAGTAGTTTGAAAACTCCACGCATTAGTTCTACCAAAACCTCGCTTATGTCAGGGTCTTGAGCAGCGCCAAGGGATTTAAATTTTAGCTTCAGTTCTTTCGGGATGTAGCCCGAAGAGTTCGCACATCCAAGGGTCTTTTTTGCTCATCTCCTAATTGTCGCATAGATACTTAACAATTCTCCGTAATTCGCGAATTCCCTTTTAAGCGCTAGACTTAAAAGTATCAGAATATTAGCCATCAATTATGACAAAACTTGAGACACTTAATGGCTAATGTACCCCCCAATAAAGGTATTACAAATGTTTTTTGAGTAGAGGAAATAATGCTTCCAGCTTGTTGCCGTCAGCATTATGAAGGGTTAAAATGGAATGTTTGAGCTATCTGTAGTGTTCAAATATCCGTTGTTAACAGACACCTTACCACCAGCACCTACCAGTTCTTTGTTCTCTTGGGATGGTTGAGTAGGAGTGGTGGTAGTGGGAACAAAAGTAGTGTTAGCAGTAGTGATAGGGATGAAGGTGCGGATAACCAAGGTTGTATTCTTATTCTTATACCCCTTGCCGCTATCTACTATTTCAATATCCAGATAGCCGATAGCGACTCCACTTGCTCCCACCCCTAAAGAGGCTATTGATACTGCTGCTGCCCCCTTGGCTCTGTAGGGGATTGTATTTTCTACTACGCCATCTTTTGTGTAGTGGCTGAAAGAGCATTCTCCGTGAACTATTTTGACTCCTTGAGGGTCATGGGTTTCTTTAAGGGAAATAATGCAAACTGTTTGGGTTGAGCTAATCATGAGATATCCTTTAAATTGCTACTATTGATTGTTTACTACAATTGCGCTTAGCGCCCCGAAACCAATGCACCCCACAGGTAACTGACGTTCTGGTTGTGGGGTGCGTTGGTTTCACTAGAAGTTAGCGTTGACTATTGGGCGAGGGTCGCCACTAGATTCAGTTGATTCTTTGCGTTGAGAGGAATTGATGAGTTCCAGATTATTAACGCGAATCACTGGTTTCTCTCTGAGTTCGCCAGTATTCTTGTCCGTCCACCTATCGAAGACCAATTCACCAGTGATGCCGATAGTGGAACCTTTCTTTACCCAGTCTGCTGCTACTTGAGCGACATTTCCCCAAAATTCTAAATCAAACCACAAAGGAGTTTCGCTTTTATAGGGTGGTTTGACGGCGAGAGTCAGACTGGTTTTCATTGCACCAGACTCAAAATGACGCACATCTGGTTCTTGTCCAACGCGACCAGTGATTTGAACTAGGTTTACGTATTGTTGGGTCATAATTGTCCTTAAGTATTGTGTTGTGCTTAATAACTAGGGCGCGACAGCGCATTTTTTAGGTCTGTGCGATCCAACGCGAGGATGTGATGTATGACTAGTTGTTGGGGAAAGCAATCATTAGAAAATAACCCCAAATCTTTGTGGAGACTTGGGGTTATCTTTGTTGGCATCTGGAACCATTACACGACTTGCTGTTTGGTGACCAATCCCTGTAGTTTGGCTGCTAATTTCTCTGATTTTATTTTGGAGAACCCAGTTACTTTGTAGAATTTGGCAAGCCCCTTCAGTTTCTCTAGTGGTAGAGTTAGCAAATCCTCCAAAGTTGCTAACTCTGGAGGATTTGGCGTATCCGTTGTTTCTGAGGGAGAGGAGAAAGGTGATAGGGGATTGGAAGCGATCGCATCATTACTGGTGAGGGTGGGTGTGTCAATGTCGTCTTCTGTTACTCCCTTGATGTAATTAAGAATTTGCTCTACAGTGGCAACAGTAGGTTCTTTCAACACGGTAACTCTATGTATTTCCCCCACTTTTCTTACTGAAATTTTGGCACCTGCTGTGCGGAGTCTCTTTGCTAAATCGTTGAGTACAGCAAACTCTACATCAAGCTGAAGGTATTGATTTATTATGGCGCTCATGGTTTTTTCTGTAGATTTATTCTTACACAGGAGCGCCTTAGCGCGAATTGAATAGTTCTAGCTCACCGTTCGTGTAATCAAGGATAGATTTGATGAAATCAGGGATGTGTGAACAGCCCAGAGAGCCAATTAGTTAAATCAGTAACCGACGTAAAATCTAATAATGCCTCACCCAATGCATCCAACTCTTCAACTGATAAAGAACGTACACGGTCAAGCAGTGTGTCATCAATATTACCCAAACTGCGATTGAGAAGGCGTGTTACCAATGATAATGCATGTTCCTTTTTACCTATTTCAATCTGGTATTAGGGAAGAATGAAGCTGCAATTTCAGATGATCTTAATTCTAATTCAAGAGGTATAGTTGATTCATTCATAGTTTTTTAGAGAATTTTTTCTCAAAATAGAGATAGTTGTTTACATTTTATTTTTGGGGTATTCTGAGACAACCAAGCCAACTGTTCCCCAATCCCCAGTTTTTCCATCGGCACTCGTATTGTGTACCCAGCTTTAATTAGTTGGGGGATAAGGGTTTCCCTATACAGCCTTCCAGCTAAGAACACAACCTCCGTTCCATCCGGTGCGATCGCTTGCAGTTGTGCCATCACTGTACCTGCCCATCCCAACCTTTCTTGAGCAGACATTTGGTTTAGAGTTTGATTGTATGGTTCTAATATAGTTGTAGGGCTGATTACTCCATGTTTGGCTGACAGAATATACCATTCAGTACCAATAGATTCCACATATCTGCGGGCAGCTTTGAACCATTGGGAGATATACATATCTTGTGCTGGAGCAGGGTGTGATAGCTTTTGTTTTACACATGAGACAAAGTAAATAGTGCATTCAGTCATAGCGTTTTTCTGGGCAATAATAAGTTGGTTGAGGTTATGAATAGCTCGCCCTTTATTGTTGTGGTTAGAACCGTATCTGCGCGTGTCAATCCCAGCCTTCCTTAAAGTTTGACAACACAAGCAGCTGCATAAAGGTGCAGTTTTGATTTCTCCTGGCTTTACAGCTTTGTATTTGATTAGTCGTTCCCCTTCTGCAAGAAAGAATGAGCCTGCTAAAAAAGCTTCTTTGAAGTGGCTGGCACTATCGAAACTGGTAACTCTTAATTGATGAAAAGCTTTAGCGTATTCTGGTGCTGATAATCCAAATACATGAATCCAAATTTTTTCTGGCAGTTTCTGCAATTCTTCAACTACAGTTCCGACGATCTGAATATTGTGGCGTTTGTTAGAGGCTTCGGGAACCAATCCTCCTATACCCAGCGCTTTATATCCCAAATTGTATAATTCTACCGCTCTCTTCAACCTCTCCTCTACAGTCAAACCATGCACTACTGCCATTGGTAACCTGCCTTCTAATTCAGCAGCTAATTCAATAAACCTAGCAGCGCTTTCATAGTTAAATTTACGACGTTGGTTGATGTTGTTTCCTAGAAGAAGTGAGTCTGGAGCCACTACAATATCTCCAAGTCTACTATGTTCCTTGTACTCATGAATTGCCCACTTTGGTGTCACAAGATTTCCTTTAAGTTTGGGGATATCTAAATAGCGATAGGAGTAGGCACCGCAATCCCACAAGATAGAGGTATTTAGAATTAGTGATTGCTTGAAAGCTAGAGAACGTAACCAACCACCTGGCTGATACTCTAAAAGCTCCCATATCCCTATCCTTCTTCCATATAGTTTTAGATATTCTAGGTTGCCAATCACAGCTAAATATTCTGCCATAATACCGTAACCGTTCAGGGGGGAGTGCCCAGGAACAGACCCATTGCCTAATTAATCGCTC
>CAZZYE010000002.1:24534-43640 GCA_964658145.1 uncultured Stigonema sp. | reverse complement strand
TTTAAAAAACTCTCTTATCCAAATTTTTCGGCTTCGTTAACAAATTAAGTGTCAAAAATCTCATTCCTCTTAAACCCTGATTCTTACGTTACCCGTCTATTTCTCGCGAACGCCACAATTGTTTTGCTGATTGGCGCTTTGCGATTGGGCTTTAGCCCACTGCCCTTCGAGCAATCGCCAATATATACCCCAACAAGACGCTCGTGTTGTCGCGTCAATGCACCCGCCAAATCCATCGTTTATTCGCTTTTGACCCCACATATGTATAATCCACGTTCCATCGAACCCCAGTGCATAAGTTGATTTCGCTTACATTTATATAAGAAATAGAAGATCGGCTTATGTCCTCTAGGTTCAAAACCCTACTACATTGAAGTGATTTCTATCTCATATGGCATTCACCATACAAGCAAATTTTTGTCAATGCGTAAGTTCTAAAATCAAGCTTTCGCCAGAATACCTACACGCGTTGGATGCTCTCAATGACAGTTATCGCTCATTGCTGGGGGTGTTCAAGAAGTCGGTCCCTTTCTTTAGTCCGCGCTATCAAGGGCACATAGACTGGGATCTGACAATTCCTAGCATTGTCGGCTACTTTGCTACGATGCTGTACAACCCCAATAATGTAGGCTTTGAAGCATGACTAACAGCACTGTTGAATTCCTTAGTCACCTGACAAACTTGAGTATTTACCTAGAAACCGATGGTGATGATTTGAGCTGTTACGCGCCTGAAGGGGCTTTAACTCCAACGCTACGTCAGGAAATAGCTGGGCGTAAAACAGAAATTATTATATTTTTACAACAAGCAAAGCGGGTTAAAGCTGCTCATCAGTTGCCCATTCAAAGGATGCCACGGGACGGTGAGCTACCGCTATCTTTTGCCCAGCAGCGGCTCTGGTTTCTGCACCAGATCTCACCCGACAGCCGTTCTTACAATATGCTACTAATTCTGCGGCTAGATGGGTCACTGAATATAGTTGCACTCTTGCAGAGCCTGAGTGAACTTGTCCACCGCCACGAGGTCTTAAGAACTACTTTTCCCACAGTAGACGGAAATCCTATTCAGCTAATTGCCCCAGACACTGCCTTAACTTTGCCCATCCATGACTTGCACTCTTTGTCAGCCCTTGAGCAAACTGCTCAGATTCAACAAATAGCGAAGTCCCAAGCTTCCCAACCCTTCTCACTGGCTGTTGGACCATTAGTAGAATTCACCCTACTCCAACTGAGTGACCAGGAGTATGTACTGCTGTTGAAGATGCACCACATTATCTACGATGGCTGGTCTTTGAACATCTTCAATCGTGAGTTATCTCAGCTATATGCAGCTTTTACTCAAGGATTGCCCAACCCACTAGCCCAACTGCCCATCCAGTATGCTGACTTTGCCTGTTGGCAACGCCAGTGGCTGACAGGCTCAGTCCTCAATCGGCAACTCAATTACTGGCAAAAACAGTTAGCAGGTGCTCCTGGCGTACTAGAACTGCCTACTGATAAACCACGTCCCCCAGTCCAGACCTTTCGGGGTGGAGTTGAGTGTTTTCAACTTGATCGCGACCTCACGCAACGCCTCAAGCAGCTGAGCCAACAGTCAGATGCAACGTTGTTTATGACTCTACTGGCTGCTTTTTTGGTATTAATTTCTCGTTATAGTGGTCAGTCAGATATTGTTGTTGGCTCTTCAATTGCTAACCGCAACAGCCCCCAAATCGAGCAGTTAATGGGGTTTTTTGCCAATACCCTAGCATTAAGGGGCGATCTTTCTGGCAACCCCAGCTTTGCTGACTTTTTGGCGCAAGTGCGGCAAACAACCTTGTCAGCGTACGCCCACCAGGATTTGCCTTTTGAGATGTTGGTGGAAAAGTTACAGCCAGAACGAGATTTGAGTCGCAATCCCCTGGTACAGGTGATGTTTTCCCTCCAGAATGCGCCACAGTCTTCTTGGAATTTGCCTGGTTTAACCACCCAGAAAATGTCCTTGCCACTTGATGAAACAGTCAGATTTGACCTGGAAGTGAGCTACTGGGAAGTTTCAGGAGGTCTGGAGGGCGTTTGGTCTTACAGTGCTGATTTATTTGATGCCAGCACAATTGAGCGCATGGCTGCGCATTTTCAGACATTGCTGGAAGGTATTGTTACTAACCCTATTGAGCGGATTTCACAATTGCCACTGCTGACAGCAACTGAGCAACAGCTGTTATTAGTTGAATGGAACAATACTCAAGCGGATTATCCACAAGATTTGTGTATCCATCAATTGTTTGAGGAGCAAGTAGCACGCACACCCGATGCGGTGGCAGTTGTGTTTGGAAATCAACAACTCACTTACTATGAATTGAACTACCACGCTAACCAGTTGGCGCACTACCTGATGTCTTTGGGTGTAAAAGCTGATGTGTTGGTGGGGATTTGCGTCGAGCGTTCCTTAGAAATGGTCGTGGGACTATTGGGGATTTTCAAAGCGGGTGGGGCTTATGTGCCACTTGACCCCAACTACCCTCTTGAGCGGATTCGTTTCATGCTTGAAGACTGTGGGGCCTCGGTTTTGCTCACCCATAGTCAACTCAAAGACTTTTTAGCGATCGCGAGGCGCGGTGGCTTTTCACCGCTCGCAGAACTGGGGATCGGGGATCGGAGATTAGGCGCTGGAAATAAAGAAACTTTTGCCCAATCTCCTTCGATACTGTGTTTAGATAACGATAACTTTGCCAACCAATCTACAGAGAACCCAACTAGGCGAAGTCAACCCGATGATTTAGCTTATGTGATCTACACATCGGGCTCTACAGGGCAACCCAAAGGGGTACAACTACTACACCGAGGCTTAAGTAACTATTTACACTGGGGTAAAAACTACTACGCAGTAGCACAAGGACAAGGTACACCTGTGCAGTCTTCTCTTAGCTTTGATGCAACGATTACCTCCCTGTACCTTCCTCTAATTTGCGGACGTACCACAATCTTGGTAAGAGAAAAACAAGAATTGGAGCTTCTAGCAGACATTGTTAAACAAAACAATCATCTCTCCCTAGTCAAAATCACACCTTCGCATCTGGAAATACTGAATCAGCAAATTGATCCTGATACCATGCCGAATCGGGTCAATGCCCTTGTTTTAGGCGGTGAGGCATTACACGCTAAGCAAATAATTCCGTGGTTGACTCATGCCCCCTCAACCCGCCTGATTAACGAATACGGCCCGACAGAAGCCGTTGTAGGGTGTTGTGTCTACGAAGCAACTGGAAAAAGGGATCTGGCGGGCGATTTATTAATAGGAAAGCCAATTGCTAATGTACGTATCTACATTTTAGACAACCAAAACCAACTCCTGCCTCCTGGCATTCCTGGGGAACTTTGTATTGCAGGTGCTGGTTTAGCCCGTGGCTATCTCAACCGTCCCGAACTCACAGCTGAAAAATTCATTTCTCTCGACTTATTTGGTGAACGAGAACGAATCTACAAAACTGGAGATTTAGCCAGATGGTTGCCTGATGGTAACTTAGAATACCTGGGGCGGATGGACAATCAAGTAAAAATCCGGGGTTTCCGTATTGAGTTGGGCGAAATCGAAACAGTATTGAGCCAATATCCCCATGTACAAGCATCTTGTGTCATCGCCCGTGAAGACATTCCAGGAAACAAAAGCCTAGCCGCTTACATTGTGTCCCAAAAAGAGCAGACACTTACAGTTAGCGAACTGCGCTGCTTCCTGAAGGAAAAGTTACCAGACTACATGGTGCCAAATGCAATAGTCATCCTAGAAGCTCTACCGTTTACCCCCAACGGCAAAGTAGACCGCCGCGCCCTACCCGCACCTAATTTACACAGCCAATTATCGGACAAATATGTTGCCCCACGCAGCCCAATTGAACAACTGTTGGCACATATGTGGGCGCAAGTCCTGAAAGTAAAGCAAGTGGGCATTTACAATAACTTCTTTACCTTGGGAGGAAATTCGCTACTAGCAACGCAACTAGTTTCACGCATCCGCAACATCTTGAAAGTAGAACTACCACTACGTGAGTTGTTTGCAAGAGCAACAGTAGCCGAATTGGCGCATTTGATTGGGCAGTTACAGCAACAAAACTTAGAACTGTCTGCACCAGCCATCTTAAGGCGGGCAGAGAATGCAGAATTAGCACCGTCATTTGCTCAACAGCGTTTATGGTTTTTAGACCAGTTCGAGCCGAACAGTGCCTTCTACAACATCCCCATAGCTTTGCGTTTAGCAGGAACTCTCAATCGGGCTGCCTTAGAACAAAGCTTACAAGAAATAATTACTCGTCACGAAGCCTTACGCACCAATTTCATCACAGTTGATGGAAAACCTTCACAAATCATTCAAACAGAAAGTACTTGGACACTATCAATTGTTGAACTGCAACATTTGCCAAGCAGCGAACAAGAAATAGCTTCTAAGCTTTTAGCGCAACAACAAGCTATTCAACCATTTGACTTGGCAACACAAGCCCTACTCAGAGCGACATTAGTAGTGCTGAATGAGACAGAACACCTTTTATTAGTGTGTATGCACCACATTGTCTGTGATGGCTGGTCAATGGGTATATTTGTGCAAGAGTTAGCAGCACTGTACAATGCTTATTCTCAAGGTCAAATTTCACCGTTATCGCCACTGCCGATTCAGTATGCAGATTTCGCAATTTGGCAAAGAGAATGGTTGCAAGGAGATGTACTGCAAAGCCAACTGGGTTACTGGCAACAACAACTAGCTTCGGCACCAGCCCTCTTAGTGCTACCCACAGACCGACCCAGACCATCTGTGCAGACTTTCGCAGGGGCATATCAACAGTTTGCACTTTCTTTTGAACTCACTGATCGGCTGACAAAACTCAGCCAAGAGCAAGGGGTAACTTTGTTCATGACGCTGTTAGCAGCATTTGATACCCTACTTTACCGCTACACAGGACAATCAGATATTTTAGTAGGTTCGCCGATTGCCAACCGCGATCGCAGTGAAATCGAAGGGCTGATTGGCTTTTTTGTCAACACTTTAGTTTTACGTACTGATGTTTCAGGCAATCCCAGTTTTGAGGAATTATTGACTCGCGTTCGATTCATGGCAATAGATGCCTATGCTCATCAGAATTTGCCATTTGAAATGCTAGTTGAGGCATTGCAGCCAGAACGAGACCTTAGCTATACACCCCTGTTCCAGGTGATGTTTGCCCTCCAGAATGCTCCCATATCGCAAGTAGAGTTGACTGGGTTAAGTGTCAGTTATTTGCCAATAGAAGGCACAACTGCAAAATTTGATCTTACCTTATCAATGGAGAACACCGCGTCGGGACTAGTGGGTGTGTGGGAATACAATACTGACTTGTTTGACCGTAGCACCATCGAGCGGATGACTGGTCATTTTTTCACAATGTTAACGGGGATTATTGCTAACCCCAAAGAGCGAATTTCCCAACTGCCTTTGTTGACACAAGTAGGGCAACGGCAGTTATTGATTGAGTGGAATGATACACTCAAAGACTACCCAAAGGATAAGTGCATCCATCAATTACTTGAGTCGCAGGTAGAGCGAACCCCAGATGCGGTGGCAGTTGTGTATGAAAATCAACAACTGACTTACTATGAATTGAATTGTCGTGCTAACCAATTGGCGCACTATTTAAGGTCTTTAGGTGTAGGAGCAGATGTGCTGGTCGGGTTGTGTGTAGAGCGCTCCTTGGAGATGATTGTGGGACTGTTAGGAATTCTCAAGGCGGGTGGTGCTTATGTGCCGCTTGACCCAGAGTATCCAACTGAGCGTCTTAGTTTCATGTTAGAAGATGCTCAAGTTTCGGTGCTACTAACCCAGCAGCAATTAGTCAAGAAGTTGCCTCATCAGGCGCGAGTCCTCTGCTTAGACACCGATTGGGAAAAAATAGCTCTTGAGTGCGAGTCAAACCTAGAAAATACCGCAACACCCGATAACCTAGCATACGTCATCTACACTTCAGGTTCTACAGGTAAGCCCAAAGGCGTTTTAGTCAACCACTCTAATGTAGTTCGTCTATTTGCCGCCACAAATTGGTATAACTTCAACTCTCAAGATGTGTGGACACTGTTCCACTCTTATGCATTCGATTTCTCTGTTTGGGAAATTTGGGGCGCATTGCTGTATGGTGGACGACTGGTAGTAGTGCCCTACCTGTTGACGCGAGCGCCCGAATCCTTCTATCAGTTATTGTGTCAAGAGAAAGTCACAATTCTCAACCAAACACCTTCAGCTTTCCGCCAGCTAATTCAAGCCGAACAGTCAATCGCAACTGTTGGGTTCGTGAACTTACGCTTGGTAATTTTCGGTGGAGAAGCCTTAGAAGCCAAGAGTTTGCAGCCTTGGTTTGAGCGACACGGTGACACCTCACCCCAGTTAGTGAACATGTACGGGATTACGGAAACTACTGTACACGTCACTTATCGTCCCTTGAGCAAAGCCGACTTGAATAACACAGCCAGTGTCATTGGTCGTCCGATACCCGACTTACAGGTGTATGTGCTAGATGAACATAAACAGCCAGTACCAATTGGCGTCGGGGGTGAGATGTACGTTGGTGGTGCTGGGGTGGCGCGTGGTTATCTCAATCGTCCGGAACTGACAGCAGAACGCTTTATTTCTAACCCATTTGATAAGTCAAAATTATATAAAACAGGAGATTTAGCGCGTTATTTGCCCAATGGTGAGTTAGAGTATTTAGGGCGCATTGACCAGCAAGTGAAGGTGCGGGGCTTCCGCATTGAGTTGGGAGAAATTGAGGCATTACTGGCTTCTCACCCAGCAGTGTGGGAAAGTGTGGTGGTGGTGCGAGAGGATGAACCGGGGGACAAACGTCTTGTAGCTTACGTAGTCCTGAATACGGAACAATTTCCAAAAGCCGCAGAACTGCGTCAGTTTCTCAAGGCAAAGCTACCAGAGTACATGGTGCCAAGTGCTTTTGTGGTGCTGGAGTCCTTGCCCCTCACGTCTAACGGTAAAGTAGACCGCCGTGCATTAAGAGCACCAGATTTGTACAGCGATGCCTGCGGCGGGCTACGCCTACGCACAGACAAATATGTAGCCCCTCGCAACACAATTGAAGAACTGTTGGCACAAATTTGGGCGCAAGTGCTCAAAGTAGAGCAGGTAGGCGTTGATGACAACTTCTTTACCTTGGGAGGACACTCACTACTAGCAACGCAACTAGTTTCACGCATCCGCAACATTTTCAAAGTAGAATTACCATTGCGTGAGTTGTTTGGTACAGCAACACTAGCTGATTTGGCGCATCTGATTGAGCAGTTACAGCAACAAAACTTACAACTGTCTGCACCACCTATTTTACCAAAAGCAAAGAATGCTCAATTACCGCTGTCATTTGCTCAAAAGCGTTTGTGGTTTTTAGACCAGTTACAGCCGAACAGTGCCTTATACAACATACCCATAGCTTTGCGTCTAGTCGGAACTCTCTCAGTTGCAGCGCTACAACAAAGCTTACAAGAAATTATTCATCGCCACGAAGCTTTACGCACCAACTTCATTACAGTTGATGGACAAGCAACTCAAATCATTCAAAATAGCAGGGAACAGAGAACAGTAAGAAATTCAGACCCCCTAGCACCTACACCTTGGACAGTATCAATTGTTGATTTAAAGCATTTATCCATAACTGAACAAGAAATTGCCACACAGCAATTAGCGCAACAACAAGCTATTCAACCTTTTAACCTGGCAACTGAACCATTAGTCAGGGCAATGTTAGTCATGCTGTCCCAGACAGAACACGCCTTCCACGTGTGTATGCACCACATTGTCTCTGATGGCTGGTCAATGGGTGTGTTTGTCCAAGAACTGGCAGCGCTGTACAATGCTTATTTACGAGGTCAGCCCTCACCCTTAACACCGCTGCCAATTCAATACGCAGATTTCGCCATTTGGCAAAGACAGTGGTTACAAGGTGATGTACTGCAAAGCCAACTGAGTTACTGGCAACAACAACTAAAAGATGCACCAACTTTATTGTCCTTACCCACTGACCGACCAAGACCATCTGTGCAGACTTTCTCTGGAGCAGATCAAGAGTTTGCACTCTCAAAGGAGCTAACTAGTGGCTTGACACAACTAAGTCAGCAACAAGGGGCTACCTTATTTATGACGCTGTTAGCAGCGTTTAATACGTTACTTTACCGCTATACAGGACAATCCGATATTTTGGTAGGCTCTCCCATCGCTAACCGTGATCGCAGTGAAATTGAAGGGTTAATTGGCTTTTTTGTCAACATCTTAGTGATGCGTACCAGCTTAGCAGGCAATCCCAGTTTTAGCGAATTACTGGGTCGTGTTAGAGAAGTCGCTTTGGGAGCGTATACTCATCAGAATTTGCCTTTTGAAATGCTGGTAGAAGCATTGCAGCCAGAACGGAATTTGAGTTATACACCACTGTTTCAGGTGATGTTTGTCCTCCAAAATGCTCCCATACCGCAAGTAGAGTTGACTGGGTTAACTGTCAGTCCACTCAAGGTACAAAGTACAACTACTAAGTTTGATTTAACTTTAATAATGCAGAATACTGCCACTGGACTGGTGGGAGTGTGGGAGTACAACACTAATTTGTTTGATGCTAGTACCATTGAGCGAATAACGGGTCATTTTGTCACATTGCTTGAAGGTATTATTGCTAAGCCACAGGAGGGAATTTGTCAACTGCCACTGCTAACAGAAGTTGAACAACATCAAGTTTTACTAGGGTGGAACAATACTCAGGTGAATTATCCACTAAATAAGTGCATCCATCAGTTGTTTGAGGAGCAAGTGGATAGCACACCAGATGCTGTGGCAGTTGTGTTTGCAGATCAACAACTGACTTACCACCAGTTGAATAGTCGTGCTAACCAGTTGGCGCATCACTTGCGGTCTTTGGGTGTGGGAGCAGATGTGCTAGTAGGTATTTGTGTAGAACGTTCTTTAGAGATGGTCATAGGACTGTTGGGCATTCTCAAAGCGGGTGGGGCATATCTGCCACTTGATCCAGAGTATCCGCCTGAGCGTTTAAACTTCATGTTAGAAGATGCTCAAGTTCAAGTGCTGCTCGGCAACCGGCGACTCGTTGACAAACTGCCTGAGTATCAAGCAAAGCTTGTCTTTTTGGATGAAATATGGGAACAAATTGCCCAGAACAATCAACATAATCCTGCCAGTGGAGTCAGAGCTTTTCATCTAGCTAATGTGATTTATACTTCCGGCTCAACAGGCAAACCCAAGGGCGTGATGGTTGAGCATATTGGACTGTGCAACTTAGCTCAAGCTCAAATTCAGACTTTTGGCTTACATTCGGATAGTCGCATTCTCCAGTTTGCCTCCCTCAGTTTTGATGCTTCTATCTGGGAAGTCCTCATGGCTTGGGGATCAGGGACAACACTATACCTCGGAACAAAAGACTCTCTACTACCTGGTTCACCGTTAATTGAGCGATTACGTAATTATTCTATTACGCATATCACGCTACCACCATCGGCGTTAGCAGTTATGCCTATTGAGGAACTTCCGGCACTGCAAACAATAATTGTAGCTGGAGAAGCAAGTTCAGCTGAATTAATCAGGCAATGGTCTGCTGGCAGAAACTTCTTCAACGCCTACGGGCCAACAGAAGCTAGTGTCTGTGCCACAATCGCAAAATGCAATCACGACGAGAAAATATCTATTGGTAAGGCGATCGCCAATACACAAGTTTACATCTTAGACGAAAATTTGCAACCAGTGCCTGTGGGTGTGCCAGGAGAGTTGCACATCGGTGGTGTTGGGTTGGCAAGAGGCTATCTCAACCGTCCAGAACTAACTCAGGAAAGATTCATTACCAACCCCTTTGACAAGTCTAAGGTAACAAGTCAAAAGTCAAAATTATATAAAACAGGGGATAAGGCACGTTATTTACCGGATGGCAATATTGAATACCTCGGTCGCCTGGACAATCAGGTAAAAATTCGGGGCTTCCGCATTGAATTGGCAGAAATAGAAACTGTACTGGGGCAACATGGTGATGTGCAAAACTGTTGTGTCATCGCCCATGAGGGAACTCCGGGTAATAAGCGCTTAGTCGCCTACGTAGTGCCACAAAAAGATGTAGTACCTACAACAGACGATCTGCGTCAGTTCCTTTCCAATAAACTGCCAGGGTATATGGTGCCTACTGCTTTTGTGATATTGGAGTCCTTACCCCTGACACCTAACGGTAAAGTAGATCGTCGCGCACTGCCCGATCCAGATTTACATCAGGAACTATTAGATTATGTAATGCCAAATACAGAAGCAGAAAAAATCATTGCTGGCATTTGGCTTAAAGCACTCTCAGTAGAAAAAGTGGGAATTTATGATAATTTCTTTGAACTGGGAGGTCATTCGTTACTACTAGTAAAAATTAATCAGCAATTGCAAGAAGAATTTGGTTTGGAATTGTCAATAATTGATATGTTTAATTATCCAAACATACAGAGATTAAGCCAATATATATTTAGTAAACTACAAAAGATAGATACATTAAAACAAAATAATTTACGCCCTCAATCTCCAAATGAAAGTAAAGCTTTCAGGAATCAACAGTTGCAACTTAGACAAAATTATCTTTCTCAAAGAAAAGGAAAAAAATGATAATTAATTCAATCAATAACAATAATGAGTTTAACAATTCTGAAATAGCAATAATTGCTATTGCTGGTCGGTTCCCAGAAGCCAAAGATGTTGACTCTTTTTGGCAGAGTATACGTGATGGTGTAGAATCTATCTCTTGGCTGACGGATGAAGAATTAATAAATTCTGGTGTGACTTTAGATTTGCTAAATAATTCTAATTATGTAAAAGCTAGTGCTGCTTTAGCAGATATTGAATTGTTTGATGCAAATTTCTTTGCTTATAGCGCTAAAGAAGCTGAGTTAATAGATCCACAACAACGTCTATTTTTAGAATTGGCGTGGGAGGCAATAGAAAAAGCAGGTTACGACCCGCATACCTATAATGGGTTGATAGGGGTTTATGCTGGTGTAGGAATGAATAGGTATTTTGTCAACCATCTAAGTCCTAATCATCAATTATTAGAGACAGTTGACCCTCTACAGTTATTAATATCCAATGAGAAAGATTTCTTGCCGACACGAGTTGCTTATAAACTCAACTTGACTGGGCCAGCAGTGAATGTGCAAACAGCGTGTTCTACTTCTTTGGTTGCTGTTCACTTAGCTTGCCAAAGTTTATTAAATTGTGAATGTGACATGGCTTTAGCTGGTGGAGTTTCTCTCATCCTTCCCCAAAAAAGAGGTTATTTATATCAAGAGGAAATGATTCTTTCTCCTGATGGACACTGCCGTGCTTTTGATGCTAAGGCACAAGGAACTATTGGCGGTAGCGGTGCTGGTATTGTGGTATTGAAAAGATTAAAGGATGCGATTAAAGAGCGCGACTACATCCATGCGATTATTAAAGGCTCGGCTATCAATAATGATGGTGCAATGAAAGTCGGCTACACTGCTCCTAGTGTCAGTGGTCAAGCAGCAGTTATTAAAGAGGCTCAAACTTTAGCTGGTGTAGATGCTGAAACAATTTCTTATATCGAAGCTCATGGTACAGGCACACCTTTAGGAGATCCGATTGAAGTCGCAGCTTTAACTCAAGCTTTTAATCAAACTACTGATAAAAAAGGTTTCTGCGCTATTGGTTCGGTAAAAACCAACATAGGACATTTGGATACGGCAGCAGGTGTCACAGGTTTGATTAAGACGGTATTAGCACTGCAACATAAAATGCTGCCTCCTAGTTTGCACTTCGAGACACCATCACCCAAAATTGATTTTGCCAATAGTCCTTTTTATGTCAACACAACTTTGACTGAATGGAAAACAAATAACACCCCTCGCCGTGCTGGAGTTAGTTCTTTTGGTATCGGAGGTACTAATGCTCATGTCATTTTAGAAGAAGCACCAATACAAGTCAAAAGGAGCCAGTGCGTTGCTGCACCAGTGCTGAAGACGGGTTTCCCGTCGCAGGCATCTGGCGTTGGGGTTTCCCCCGTTGAAGCAACTGGCGTTCAAAAGTCAAAAGGAGCCAGTGCGTTGCGGGGGTTTCCCCCGTTGAAGCAACTGGCGTTCAAAAGTGAATATTTTTTGTTGTGTCTGTCTGCTAAAAGTGAGAAGGCACTTGAAAAGGTAACAGCTAATTTAATTACGCATTTAAAAGAGCATCCGGAAGTTAACTTAGGCGATGTAGCTTATACTCTTAGTAGCGGTCGCCGGGGTTTTAATCACCGACGGATGTTAATTTGTCAAGACTTAGAAGATACTGTTGAAGCTCTCAGTAGTTTAGCAGCCCAACAAGTTTTGACTAATTATACAGAGATTACAGAACGGTCTGTTGTCTTTATCTTTCCCGGTCAAGGTTCCCAGTACGTCAACATGGCGCGGGAAATTTACCAAACCGAGATAGTATTTCGAGAACAAGTTGATTATTGCTCAGAAATTCTTAAACCCCTACTAGGGCTAGATTTACGTCATATTCTTTACCCCAGTGACGAAAAAATTGATGAGGTATCAAAGCAACTTCAACAAACAGCCATTGCCCAACCTGCTATTTTTGTCATTGAATACGCCCTAGCTAAATTATGGCAGTCATGGGGAGTGCAACCTGTGGCTGCGATCGGTCACAGTATTGGCGAATATGTAGCAGCAACTGAGGCAGAAGTTTTTTCCCTAGAAGATGCCTTATCTCTGGTAGCAGCACGTGGGGTGATGATGCAGCAACTGCCCACTGGAGCAATGCTTTCTGTTCCCCTGCCCGCAGACAAGGTAAAATCCCTATTAGGGTCAGAACTTTCTGTTGCAGCGATTAATCAACCCTTGCAGTGTGTAGTTTCCGGTTCAACAGCAGCAGTAGATGCACTACAAAATCAGCTTGCTGCTCAAGGTATTGAATGTCGCCGTCTGCATACGAACCATGCCTTCCATTCTCAAATGATGGAACCAATCTTAGAGGCATTTGTAGAAAGAGTCAAAAAAGTTACTTTAAATCCCCCGAAACTTCCTTATATCTCCAACCTGACTGGCACTTGGATTACAGTCACCCAAGCCACAAATCCAGACTACTACGCTCAACATCTGCGTTCCACAGTGCTGTTTGCCTCTGGTGTCGAGAAATTATTAGCAACACCTGAGCAAATCTTACTAGAGGTGGGGCCAGGACACATACTAGCTACATTAGCCAAAAGACATCCAGACAGAGCATCTGCACAAACCGTGTTGACTTCAATACGTCATCCTCAAGAAGAAAAATCCGATAATCATGTTTTATTCACCACATTAGGTCAACTCTGGCTAGCTGGGGTCAAGGTAGATTGGTTTGGATTTTATAGTCACCAAGAGTATTATCGTCTTCCCTTACCGACTTATCCCTTTGAGCGCCAACGTTATTGGATTGAACCACCAAAAAAACATACCGATGAGCTTCTCAAAATTGCATCTTCACCAAAGCCAGATAATTTTCAGTCAGAAAACTTATCTACGCTCCACTCTAGACCCAATTTGCCAAATTCATATATAGCTCCCCGCGATGAGCTTGAAGAAAAAATTGCCGATATCTGGCAAGAATTGTTAGGAATTAAACAGGTGGGAATCGATGACAACTTTTTTGAATTGGGAGGAGATTCCTTAATAGCTGTTCAAGTTCTGACCCGATTCCGCAATACTTTTTCTATTCAATTATCTGTAGCAAGTTTGTTTGAATATCCCACAATAGCTGAAATAGCAGCAAAGCTAGAGAAAAAACCATCAAAACAAAATACTAATACACGTGCGGTTGCTAGAGAGAAAATGGAAATATGAGCAACATGAAAAACTTTTTATATAAAATCGAGGCTGACAAAATAATTTGTGATTAACTCACACATTCTGCTGAACTCGTTGACGATATGAAGGACATGATTTTATGAATCTCAAGCAATTTGTAGTAGAACTTTTTCATCAGGATGTGGAGTTGTGGGTTGAGGGCGATGCCTGCGGCGGGCAAAGCCAACGCTTGTGCGTTAGTGCTCCAGAGGGAGTATTGACACCAGAAACTCGTGACTTATTAGCTAACTATAAAGCAGAACTTATCTTATTGCTGCACGAGAAAAATGCGATTGCGCTTAAGCGCAGTGCCCCAGAGGCAATCGCCACCGATACTGATTTTCCCCTCATAAAAGTCGATCGCACTCAGAAATTACCTCTATCTTTTGCCCAAGAACGAATCTGGCTATTGAGTCAGTTAGAACCAGATAACCCCTTCTACAACGAACTATTAGCTCTACGACTTCATGGTCACTTGAACATTGTGGCGTTA
The DNA here is from genome assembly GCA_964658145.1 of uncultured Stigonema sp. Taxonomy (GTDB): domain Bacteria; phylum Cyanobacteriota; class Cyanobacteriia; order Cyanobacteriales; family Nostocaceae; genus Stigonema. Next base: position 29,300 of record CAZZYE010000002.1, on the reverse strand, counting down.
GAGCAAAGCCTTGACAAAATTATCGCTCGCCACGAAGCCCTACGTACCAATTTCCGCACCATTAACGAGCAGCCAGTCCAGGTAATTGCTGAAAGCTTAACCTTAAGTGTGCCAGTAGTAGACCTAACAGAGCTACCTGAAGGGAAAAGAGAAATCGCTCTTCAGCAATTAGCTACAGCAGAAGCTATTCGGTCATTTGACCTTGCTAGTTCTCCTTTAATCCGAGCTTCTGTGGTTAAACGAAAAGAGGTAGAACACGTCTTGCTACTCACAATACACCATATTGTTTTTGATGGTTGGTCAACAAGCGTATTGATGCGGGAGTTAGCAAGCATTTACTCGGCTTTGTGCAATAATTCGTCCCCAGAGCTTCCTGAGCTACCAATTCAGTATGCCGACTTTGCTATTTGGCAACGGCAATTGTTCCAAACGGAGGTACTCCAAACACAGATCAATTACTGGAAGCAACTACTCAAAAACGCTCCCACCTTACTAGAATTACCCACAGACCGACCTAGACCAGCAGTTCAAACTTTCCGGGGGGCGCGTCAACATATAGAACTTTCCCTTGAACTGAGTGAAGCACTCGCCAATTTTAGTAGGCAAGAGAGAGCCACCCTGTTCATGACGCTGTTCACAGCATTTGTTACCTTGCTTTATCGCTATACAGGCTCCGATGACATTGTAGTAGGTACACCGATTGCTAACCGCGATCGCTTGGAAATTGAAGGGTTAATTGGCTTTTTTGTCAATACTTTAGTGCTACGTACCGATTTGTCAGGCAACCCCAGTTTTCAGCAGGTGCTGAATCGAGTGCGGCAACTGACACTGGAAGCTTACGCTCATCCAGACCTGCCCTTTGAGGAGTTGGTAAAAGCATTGCAGCCACAACGAGACCTCAGCCATACACCACTGTTCCAAGTATTGTTTGTCCTCCAGAATATACCCGTGTCTGGAGTAAATTTAACTGGTTTAACTGTCAGTTCATTAGCGACAGAAAGTACAACTGCAAAGTTTGATCTTAGCTTAGTAATGCAGAACACGGCTACTGGGCTGGTGGGTATGTGGGAGTACAACACTGACTTGTTTGATGCAAGCACAATTAAGCGCATGGCTCTTCATTTTGTGACATTGCTTGAAGCCATTGTTACTAACCCTCAGCAGCAAATCTCACAATTGCCCTTGCTGACAGAAGTTGAGCAACGAAAGTTACTTGTTGAGTGGAACGATACTCAGGCAGATTATCCTGATCGCTGTATCCATCAGTTGTTTGAGGAGCAGGTGCAGCGTACTCCTGATGCAGTGGCGGTGGTGTTTGGAAATGAACAACTTACCTACTATGAATTGAACTGCCGCGCTAACCAGTTGGCGCACTATCTCAAGTCTTTGGGTGTGGGAGCAGAAGTGCTGGTCGGGTTGTGTGTGGAGCGTTCTTTAGAGATGGTTATGGGTCTACTAGGCATTCTCAAGGCAGGTGGGGCTTATGTACCGCTTGACCCAGAATATCCCCAAGAGCGTCTTAGTTTCATGCTAGAAGATACTCAGCTATCAGTTTTATTGACTCAAGAAAAACTAGTTAATAAACTAGGCGCTCGCAAAGCTTGTGTAATTTGCTTAGACTCAAACTGGGATATTATCGATCAACAAACACAACAGAACCCGACTACCAGCATCAAAGCTCAGGACTTAGCTTATGTAATGTACACGAGCGGTTCTACAGGTCAACCCAAAGGCGTTAGCATCGCCCATCAAGGTGTAGTTCGATTAGTCAAAGAAAACGACTATGCAAGCTTTTCTGCTCAAGAAGTATTTCTACAATTTGCTCCTATCTCCTTTGACGCTGCAACCTTTGAAATTTGGGGTTGCTTACTTAACGGTGGAAGACTAATAATATTCCCCTCCAACACTCCATCAATAAATGAATTAGGACAAGTTATTGAGCAATACCAAGTTACTACCCTTTGGCTAACAGCGGGTTTATTTCATTTAATGGTAGATGAAAATATTGATGCCTTAAAACCCTTACGTCAACTGTTAGCAGGTGGTGATATTTTATCTGTTCCCCATGTCCATAAATTTATCGAAACTGTAGGAAATTGTCAACTTATTAATGGTTACGGCCCAACAGAAAATACAACTTTTACTTGCTATTATCAAATCCCAACGTCACTCAGTCCAGATGTCTCTATTCCTATTGGTCGTCCTATTGCTAATACCCAGGTTTATATCTTAGATAAAAATCTGCAACCAGTACCCATTGGTGTACCAGGAGAATTACATATTAGTGGTGCCTCTTTAGCGCGGGGTTATTTCAATCGTCCCGAATTGACACAAGAGAAATTCATCCCCAATCCTTTTGAGGATTCACTTGGGAGTAAATTATATAAAACTGGGGACTTAGCACGCTATTTACCTGATGGCAATATTGAATACCTGGGAAGAATTGACAATCAGGTAAAAATCCGTGGCTACCGCATCGAGTTGGGAGAAATCGAGGCAGTACTGAGCCAACACCCCAGAGTCCTGCAGGTGGTGGTGGTTGTACGGTCAGATCATCCGGGCGACAAGTACCTGACGGCTTATGTTGTGACCGCACAGACGCTTACTAGCGATCAGCGCTTAGTAGCCTCCGTCGTCCCAAACCAGGAGTCAGCACCCACAATTGCAGACCTGCGCCATTTCCTCAAGCAGAAGCTGCCCGACTACATGATGCCATCAGTATATGTGATACTGGATGCCTTGCCACTGACACCTAATGGAAAAGTGGATCGTCGGGCGTTACCTGCGCCAGAGGGTCTTCGACTAGATTTGGAAACAGAGTATGTAGCTCCTCGCACGTTAGTTGAGGAAATGCTAGCAAAAATCTGGGCTGAAGTTCTGAGGTTAGAAAAGGTTGGTATTCACGACAACTTCTTTGACAAGGGCGGTCATTCCTTGAAAGCTACTCAAGTGCTATCCCGCGTGCAAGAAGCCTTTCAGCTTGAGTTACCCCTGCACAGCCTTTTTGAAGAACCAACGATCGCCAAACTTTCCCAAGTTATTGAAAAGACGAAGCACAGTGATGCTGTTCAGGCATCTGTAATCAAACCAGTCTCTCGCGAAAAACACCGTTTCACGAGGAATGCTAGCGGTTCCTAAAGTTCCCAAAAAAAAGAAGCAATCAGGAGATAAGTGAAATGGTAGAAGAATTATTCGTTTTTCCCGCATCTTTTGCCCAACAGCGGTTGTGGTTTCTAAATCAGATGACGCCTAATAGCGCCGCATATAACGTCCCAGAGGCAGTCAGGATCAAAGGTGCTCTCAATGTGAAGATCCTGCAACAGGCTCTTGAGACTATTGTAACCCGCCACGAGTCACTACGTACTACCTTTGAACTTATGGATGAAAACCCCGTTCAGGTTATTTCTGAAAAGGGGTCGATAGTTATGCCAGCGATCGACCTGAGCGAACTACTGGAAACAGACATAGAGACTGAAATCCAGAAGCTAATCGCTCAGGAGGTTCAGCAGCCTTTCAACCTGACACAAGGTCCACTCTTGCGTACAACCTTGCTGCATCTGACTGAAAAGGAACACGTGCTTCTTGTGACGATGCACCATATTATCTCCGACGGTTGGTCTATGGGTATATTCATCCAGGAACTGTCGGCGCTCTATGAAGCTTTTTCTGGTGGAAAGCCCTCGCCGCTTCCCGATCTATCTTTGCAATACGCAGACTTTACCGAGTGGCAACGGGAGTGGCTACAGGGGTCTGTATTGGAAACCCAGCTTTCCTATTGGAAACAGCATCTGGCTCATTTACCTGTGTTGCAGCTGCCTAGCGACCGAAAGCGACCAGCAATCCAAACTTTCCGGGGTGCAACCCAGTCTTTTGCCCTGCCACCCGATCTGTCGGCTGCACTCAAAGCCCTGAGTCGTCAGGAGGGAGTCACCCTGTTTATGACCTTGCTAGCAGCGTTTCAAACCCTTCTACATCGCTACACAAGGCAAGATGATATAGTAGTAGGCTCTCCCATCGCTAACCGTAATCGAGTGGAGATGGAAGGGTTAATTGGTTTTTTTGTCAATACTTTAGTATTGCGTAGCGACCTATCAGGCAATCCCAGTTTTCGGGAGATGTTAGCGCGAGTGCGGCAAGTGACGCTAGGAGCGTATGCACATCAGGACTTGCCTTTGGAGCAGCTGGTGAAGGAACTACAGCCGGAGCGGAATTTGAGCTACACGCCACTGTTTCAGGTGATGTTTGCATTCCAAAATGCACCGACGGAGGAACTCAAGCTACCAGGTATGACCTCAAGTCCTATAGAGGTTTCTACCCATACTGCAAAGTTTGATTTAACCCTTGATATGCGTGAGACGCAGACAGAGCTAACGGTCGTGTTGGAGTACAGCACTGATTTGTTTGATGCTTGCACTATACGCCGAATGATCGGGCATTTTCAGACAATGCTTACGGCGATTGTGGCAAATCCAGATTGGCACATTTCAAAATTGCCCCTGCTAACAGCAACTGAGCAACACCAACTGCTTGTGGAGTGGAATAACCAAAAGGCAGAGTATCCCGACAAGTGTATTCATCAGTTGTTTGAAGAACAAGTAGAACTTTCCCCGGATGCGGTGGCGTTGGTATTTGAAGACGAGCAACTCACATATGGAGAGCTAAACCGACGAGCAAACTTGATAGCGCACTACCTACAGCAGTTGGATGTCGGACCAGAGGTGCTAGTAGGTATTTGTGTGGAGCGCTCGCTGTCGATGGTTGTGGGA
>CAZZYE010000002.1:0-24524 GCA_964658145.1 uncultured Stigonema sp. | reverse complement strand
GGCGCTTACCTACCCCTAGATCCAACTGACCCCCCAGAGCGCCTTGCCGTCACGATGTCGGATGCCCAAGTGTCAGTGGTGCTCACCCAACAAAAGTTTGCTCTTGAACTGCCAAGGGTGGCAAAACATGTCATCTGTCTCGACACAGACTGGGTAGCTATCAACCTTGAGAGCCAACAGAACCCTGTTGCTGGCACAAAGATTGACAACCTAGCCTATGTGATGTATACTTCTGGGTCTACCGGTCGTCCTAAAGGGGTGAGCGTGATCCATCGAGGTGTGGTGCGGTTAGTTAAACAAACCAACTATGCCAGTTTCAGTTCACAATTGGTCTTTCTCCAGTTAGCCCCTACCGCTTTCGATGCTTCAACCTTTGAGATTTGGGGGAGCTTGCTGAATGGTGCGCGTTTGGTTCTCTTTCCTGGGAATACACCTTCAGTGCAGGAATTAGGACAGGTGATCCAGCAACACCAAATTACCACGCTCTGGCTCACCGCCGGGTTGTTCCACCTCATGGTAGACGAACAACTGGAGGCACTCCAACCCTTGCGGCAATTATTGGCAGGCGGTGATGTGTTATCCGTCCCCCACGTCCGAAAACTTTTCCAAAAACTTAAAAATTGTACGCTGATCAATGGTTACGGACCTACCGAGAACACGACTTTTACCTGCTGCTTTGCGATGACTGCTTCATGCCAAATTGGGGATTCCGTTCCCATCGGTCGTCCCATTGCCAACACCCAAACTTATATTCTCGATCGCCATCTTCAACCCGTTCCCATTGGTGTCCCGGGCGAACTCTACGTTGGCGGTGCGGGAGTAGCCAGAGAGTATTTAAATCGGCCGGAACTAACGGCGGAGCGATTTATTGCCAATCCGTTTGTCGATGGAGAACGCCTTTACAAAACTGGAGACTTAGTTCGCTATTTAGCAGACGGGAATATAGAGTTCCTAGGTAGAATCGACTTGCAGGTGAAGATTCGCGGTTTTCGCATCGAACCGGGAGAAATTGAGGCGGTTATGAGTCAACATCCCCACGTCCAGCAGGTGGTGGTAACTGTACGGTCAGATCGTCTGGGTGACAAGTACCTGGCGGCTTATGTTGTTCCGGCGGAAACACAGATGCTGAGTGTTGAGGAATTGCGTCAGTTTGTTCGACAGCATCTGCCCGAGTACATGATCCCCACAGCTTTTGTGATGCTCAACGCCTTCCCCCTCAACGCCAACGGCAAAGTTGACCGTCGCGCATTACCAAAGCCAAATCTAGAACTGAGCCGAGAAATTAATTTTGTCGCCCCTCGAACTCCCACTGAAGTTGTCATTGCCAGCATTATGGCAACTGTCCTCGGTCTAGAACGCTTCGGCATATACGACAACTTTTTTGCCTTGGGAGGACATTCCCTACTAGCAACCCAAGTGATTTCCCGGCTACGGTCGGCGTTTGCAGTAGAACTACCTTTGCGCTGTTTGTTTGAATCTCCGACGGTTGCTTCCCTCGACAAATTTATCTCTGAGGAGCAAACTGATTTGGCACAGTTATTCCCTGCCATCACTCCGGTATCCAAAAATACAACAGAGTTTCCCCTGTCCTTTGCCCAAGAACGACTTTGGTTCCTCAACCAACTCGAAGGTGAAACTGCCACCTACAATATGCCGTTTGTGGTGCGGATCGCCGGCAATCTAAATTTCAATGCCCTGGAGTCCGCAATCCAGGAAATCGTGCAGCGTCATGCCATCCTGCGGACGAATTTTCAGGTGGTCAATGGCTCCACTGTGCAGGTGATTAAACCCACTGCAACTATACCCCTGTTTGTGGTCTTGCACGAACCCACAGGTGAGGAACAATTGTTGCAACTAGCGACTTTAGAGGCGCAAACATCCTTTGACCTTAGCGTTGATTCCCTTGTACGGGTCAAGCTATTACAATTGTCGGAACAAGAACATTTTCTCCTGCTGACCATGCATCATATTGTCTCGGATGGGTGGTCTATGGGTATTTTTATCCAAGAACTGTCTGCCTTGTATCAAGCTTTTTGTGAAGGAAATCCTTCTCCCTTACCAGAGTTACCCATTCAATATGTTGACTACGCAGTTTGGCAACGCCAATGGTTAACATCTGAGGTATTAGAAAGACAACTCAACTACTGGGAGCAGCACTTAGCAGGGGCACCGCCACTTTTAGAACTGCCCTATGACCGACCGCGCAAAGCAGTACAAACTTTCCGGGGTGGAAGCGTACCATTTGAAATCGACGCCCAACTGACTCAGCAATTAAAAATCCTCAGTCAGGAATCAGGGGTGACGCTGTTTATGACCGGACTGGCAGCTTTTGTCACCTTGCTGTTTCGCTACAGTGGTCAGTCGGATATTCTGGTCGGTTCTCCCATTGCCAACCGCCACCACCGCGAGACGGATTCACTGATTGGCTTTTTTGTCAATACCATAGTTTTGCGGACACAAATCCTCGACAATCCCAGTTTCAAACAATTACTCCATCAAGTCCGCCTAGTAGCACTGGGGGCTTATACTCACCAAGATGTCCCCTTTGAGCAAGTGGTCGAAGCATTGCAGCCAGAACGTTCCCTCAGTCACAGTCCGTTGTTCCAAGTGATGTTCGATTTACTACAGGAGTCAGAACACTGGGAACTCCCAGGTCTGAGTTTGACCCCGGTGGAAACAGAGAATGCCATGGCGAAGTTTGATTTAACACTGTCATTAGAAAATACCGATACCGGATTGCGGGGAGCGTGGGAGTACAACAGCGACCTATTTAATCGCTCGACAATCGTCCGCATGTCCAGTCACTTTCAAACCTTGTTAGCGGGAATTATTGCCCACCCAGAGCAATCGGTGGAGCAATTGCCCTTGCTGAGTGATCAACAACGGCATCAGTTGTTGGTGGCGTGGAACAACACCCAACGGGAATATCCGCAACACTCTCTTCACGAGCTATTTGAACAACAAGTACAGCGATCGCCCGATTTGGTAGCAGTGGAGTTTGCAGGGGAGCATCTGACCTACAGGGAATTGGATCATCGGGCAAATCAATTGGCAAATTATTTGCAAACTTTGGGAGTGGGACCGGAAACATTAGTGGGTATTTGTGTCGAACGCGACATAACCATGGTGGTGGGATTACTGGGGATTCTCAAAGCGGGTGGGGCTTATGTTCCCCTAGATCCAAACTACCCCCAAGAACGCCTCGCCTTCACGCTATCGAACAGTCAGGCGACTGTCCTGCTAACTCAGGAGAAGCTAGCATCCGTGCTACCGGAGCAAGATGTGCATTGTGTCTACCTAGATCGAGATTGGCAGGCGATCGCCCAACAAAAACCAACTAGACTGAACAGCAGCGTCAGACCTGAGAACTTAGCGTACGTCATTTACACTTCAGGTTCTACAGGACAGCCCAAAGGGGTGATGATTCAGCATCAGTCTGCTGTCAATTTCATTGTATCTGCCAAACACGACATTACACAGAGCGATCGCGTCCTCCAGTTTGTGTCCATTGCCTTTGATGCTGCGGTGGAAGACATTTTCACTTGTCTGACTAGCGGTGGCACCTTGGTGCTGCGAACAGACGAAATGCTGCTGTCTGCCAGCCGATTTGTGCAAAGATGCCGCGATTGGAACTTGACCGTGTTGGATTTGCCGACCTCCTACTGGCATCAGATGATGGTTGAATTGGCTACGGCAGACGTGACACTCCCAGAATCTGTGCGGTTGGTGATCGTTGGGGGAGAGCAAGCCATGCCAGAAACTTTAAAGTTATGGCATGACTCCTCTCGACTGCATAATCAAGCGAAATTGCTCAACCGCTATGGTCCAACGGAAACAACAGTGGCGTCAACTTGCTGTGACTTGTCTGATTTCATGGCAAAGCATCCTGCTTGCTCTACAGTGCCCATTGGATGTCCGATGGACAATGTCTGCACCTATGTCCTTGACCGCAACCTTCAACCTGTCCCTATTGGTGTTGTAGGGGAATTGCACATCGGCGGTATAGGCTTGGCTCGCGGTTATCTGGGTCGCCCTGAAGCCACGGCGGAGAAATTTATTCCCAATCCCTTTAGCAATGAACCTGGATCGCGGTTGTACAAAACTGGCGACCTGGTCCGTCATCTGGCTGATGGTAATATTGAGTATCTCGGTCGCATTGACCAGCAAGTTAAGGTGCGGGGCTTCCGGATCGAACTCTTAGAAATTGAATCTGTACTGACCCAGCATCCTGCAGTGGCACAAGCAGTGGTTGTTGTGCGTGAAGAACAGCCAGATAATAAATACTTGATTGCATATATCGTAGCGACAGAAGGATTGAATGGGACAGAAAATTTGACCCACAAAATTAAGGCGGATCTCAGGCAACAGCTACCGGAATACATGGTTCCTGCTACGATCGTCATGCTGAGCGCTCTACCACTGACAACTAACGGCAAAGTAGACCGTCGCGCTCTTCCAACCCCCGACTCAGTGGTGCGATTGCAAGCGTTGGAGATGCCGCAAACCGAAGTAGATAAACTCATCGCTCATGCTTGGCAAAAAGTCCTTCTCTTAGAAAAAGTTGGGCTGGATGACAATTTCTTTGACGTCGGTGGAAATTCCTTGCGCCTCGTCCAGGTTCGCGAGGAACTGCAAACAATTTTTAATCAAGAACTATCAATGGTGGAGATGTTTCAACACCCAACTGTCAGGGCATTAGGACAATATTTAAGCGGACAGGCAAATAGAACACTTCGATCTGAGACACTCAGCACCAGCAAATCGCTCAAACAACAAAGGCAGAGGCAACAGTTTCGGTCGCACAAAAGTGAAGAAGGTGCATCAGATATAGCCATTATTGCCATGTCTGGGCGTTTTCCAGGGGCGAACAATATAGATGCATTTTGGGAAAATTTGCGAAATGGGGTCGAGTCTGTTTCTTGGCTGTGCGATGAAGAACTGCTTGCTGCGGGAGTTCAGCCAGAACTGCTGCAAAACCCCAACTATGTTAGAGCTAGCGCTGTGCTGGATGACATCGAGTTGTTCGATGCCAATTTCTTCGGCTTTAATCCGAAAGAGGCTGAGATACTTGACCCGCAAAATCGCCTTTTTTTGGAATGTGCTTGGGAAACTTTGGAACAAGCTGGTTATGATCCCCAAACTTACGCAGGGTCCATCGGGGTTTATGCAGGGGTAGGTGCGAGTGATTATCTGCTCGAAAATCTTTATCCCAATCAGGCTCTAAAGAAGTCAGTCGGCATGTATCAATTAATGCTGGCTACAGAAAAAGATTTTCTCCCAACACGGGCAGCATACAAGCTAAATCTCACCGGACCTGCGGTAAACATTCAAACTGCTTGTTCAACTTCGTTAGTCGCCGTACACATGGCATGTCAGAGTTTGCTCAATGGGGAGTGCGAGATGGCTTTAGCAGGCGGTGTCACTATCAGCATCCCCCAAAAGGCGGGTTATTTATACCAAGAGGGTATGATTTTATCTCCGGATGGTCACTGTCGTGCCTTTGATGCCAAAGCACAAGGAACCATTGGTGGCAGTGGTGTGGGTATTGTCATGCTCAAGCGCACAAAAGATGCGATCGCCGACAGAGATTATATCTACGCCATCATTAAAGGTTCGGCAATTAATAACGATGGGGTGAACAAGATCGGGTTTACAGCTCCTAGTGTTGAAGGTCAAGCAGAGGTCATTGCCGAAGCGCAGGCTAAAGCTTGTGTAGATACTGAAACCATAACCTATGTAGAGACTCATGGCACGGGTACAACCCTAGGTGACCCCATTGAAATAGCAGCTCTTACCCAAGCTTTTCGTCAAAGCAGCGATAAAAAGCACTTCTGTGCCATCGGTTCGGTCAAAACAAATATGGGTCACCTGGATACAGCATCTGGTGTAGCAGGTTTAATCAAAACAGTTTTAGCTCTTAAGCATAAACAACTCCCCCCAAGTTTACACTTTGAAACCCCCAACCCCAAAATTGATTTCGCCAACAGTCCTTTCTACGTCAACACTCAGCTGTCCGAGTGGAAAACCGATGACACTCCCCGTCGGGCAGGAGTTAGTTCCTTTGGCATTGGGGGGACAAACGCCCATGTTGTACTGGAAGAAGCCCCAGTCTTAAGAGGAGACAACAAGGAGCAAACAAGACCAGTACAACTATTAGTCCTATCTGCTAAAACGAGTTCTGCCCTAGAAGCAGCAACGAACAATCTTACCGAACACCTTAAGCAACATCCTGAATTAGATTTGGCGGATGTTGCTTATACCCTGAGTGTGGGTCGTCAAGCTTTTGAGCATCGACGTATTCTGGTTTCTCTTGACGCGAGCGTCTCTACAACCCAAGAGATTTTAACAGGTTATACAAGATCCTCAACCCCTTCAGTCATCTTTATGTTTTCTGGTCAGGGTTCTCAATATGTGAACATGGCACGGGAAATATATCAGACTGAACCAATCTTTACCGAACAGGTCGATTACTGTGCAGAATTACTGCAACCAGAATTAGGACTGGATTTGCGCGACATTCTTTACCCTAGTCCCGATCAAACTGAGGAAGCAACAAAGCAACTACAACAGACTGCAATTACTCAACCAGCCCTCTTTACCATTGAGTACGCTTTAGCTAAATTATGGGAATCTTGGGGAATCCAGCCGCAAGGATTCATTGGTCATAGTATCGGTGAATACGTCGCCGCCTGTTTAGCTGATGTTTTTTCCCTCTCAGATGCGCTGTCCTTGGTGGCTTTCCGTGGACGGATGATGCAGCAGATCCCCCCTGGAGCAATGCTCTCGGTGCCTCTCGCCCCAGAAGCAGTAGAGCCTCTCCTGGGAACGGAACTCTCCTTGGCGGCGATTAATGAGCCATCCCGGTGTGTGGTTTCTGGTCCGAAGGAGGCAGTTGCTGCCTTGCAAAATCACCTGGTTGCTCAGGGGATTGAGTGTGTGTGCTTGCGAACCTCCCATGGGTTCCATTCCCAGATGATGGACCCCATCCTAGAGCAGTTCGGACAGCGCGTGCAAAAAATTACTTTACGTTCTCCGAAAATACCGTATATTTCTAATATTACAGGGACGTGGATTACAGCAGCACAGGCAACTGATCCCCACTACTGGAGTCAGCACCTGCGCTTACCAGTGCAATTTGCCCTTGGCATTGAGCATTTCTTGAAACAACCCGATAACATTCTGCTGGAGGTGGGACCTGGGCGAACCTTGAGTACCCTCGCCTTGCACCATCCCAGTAAAGAAGCTAACCAGATAGTACTGACATCACTGCGCCATCCCCAAGAAAAAAGCTCAGATATGGCTTTGTTGTTAACCTCCTTGGGACAGATTTGGCTAGCTGGAGTGAAGGTGAATTGGTCTGGTTTCTACGCTCAACAGCAGCGTTATCGAGTCCCATTACCGACGTATCCCTTTGAACGGCAGCGGTATTGGGTCGAAGGCGAGTACGGGCAGGGGGACCCCGCCCCTACGTTTCCACTCTCCTCACCGGGTAAGAAGCAGAATGTTGCTGATTGGTTTTACATTCCATCTTGGAAGCAATCCCCACTGTCGATGAGTCAGTTAGGCAAGCTACCTGCCAGTGTACTGCTATTTGTTGATGGGTGTGGTTTGGGTGAACATCTGGCGCAACAACTGCAACAAAAGTCGAATAGAGTGATTCAGGTTCAGGCTGGTCAGTCATTTGCAATAGTGGAGGAGAATTTGTACGTTCTCAATCCGCAGCGAAGAGAAGACTACGTGACCTTATTCAACCAACTCACACTTAGAGGAGGAATTCCCAAAACAATCGTCCACTGCTGGAGTCTTACGGAACAACCAACCGTTGGATTAGAACTGGCTGAAGTCGAAAACGCCTTGAAACGCGGCTTTTACAGCCTGCTGTTTCTTGCCCAGGCTTTTGGCAAACAGCATTTAACTGATGAATATCAACTCTTGGTGCTTTCTAACAACATGCAGGAGGTAACTGGTGATGAGAAACTGTATCCTCAACAGGCAACCCTCATTGGACCGGTGAAGGTGATTCCCAAAGAGTACCCCAATCTGTACTGTCGTAGTATCGATATTATACTGCACCAACCAGGAACCCCACAAGCGCAACGGCTGATGAATCAACTCCAGGCAGAGTTAGCCGCTCTTGGCACTTCTAATGTAGTTGCTTATCGAGGACAGCATCGCTGGGTACAAACCTTTGAACCCGTCCGCTTAGAACAGAGCGATCGCAGCATATCTCGACTCAAGCAAAAGGGAGTATATTTGATTACGGGGGGACTAGGGGGTATTGGACTGACTCTAGCACACTATCTAGCAAAGACAGTGCAAGCCAAGTTGATTTTGACAGGACGTTCTGGGCTACCTGCCCGTGATACGTGGGAGCAGTGGCTCTTGAATCACGATGAGCGTTTGAGGATCAGTCGCCAAATCAGATCCGTGCAAGAGTTGGAAAGGCTAGGATCGCAAGTGTTTGTTGTCACAGCTGACGTTACCAATCTTGAGCAGATGCATTCAATGCTTGCTGAAGTTGAAGCTACAGTGGGTAAAATTAACGGTGTGATTCATGGGGCTGGAGTTCCAAGCGGTGGACTGATTCAGCAAAGAACGCGAGAAGAAACAGAAAAGACATTAGCCGCAAAAGTACAGGGAACGCTTGTCCTCAACGCCCTTTTCCAGAATAAGTCACTGGATTTCTTTGTCCTCCTGTCGTCTCTCAATGCTATTTTCCCAGCAGTGGGGCAGATAGATTATTGTGCTGCCAATGCTTTTCTTGATGCTTTTGCTCGCTACCATAACGCTAACCACAGAGGCTTTAGCGTCTCGATTAATTGGGATGGCTGGCAATTCGTGGGAATGGCAGCAGAAGCAGCCAAACAATTTGCTGGTGTGATGGATTTTCAGTATCTCGAACAAGGGTTACTGCCAGAGGAAGGAGTTGCAGCCTTTGAACGCATTATCAGCGATATCTTACCCCAAGTCATGGTCTCGACGGTTGCTCTCAAGGAACAATCAAGTCAGGAGTCAGTCCTTGTAGAGACGCGATATATCGCGTCTTTCCAGGAGTCAGTCAGAGACGTTCCGGCGGAACGTCTGTACAGGAGTCAGAAGCCTGGAGGACATTCGCGTCCGCAACTGAACAACCCCTATATTGCTCCCCGCAATCCGATCGAGCAAGCAATTGCTGAAGTTTGGCAAGAATTTTTAGGCATTCAACAAATCGGCATCTACGATAACTACCTTGACTTAGGAGGCGATTCTCTACTAGCAACCCAAATTGTCGCACGATTAAGGGATATTTTTGCAATTAAATTATCTCTAGCAAGTTTGTTTGAGACGCCGACCGTAGCAGATATAGCTGCTAGCCTCAATCACAAAAGTGCCCCCCAACCGCAAGACAAACCAGATGAGTTAAGCGACAGAGAAGAAATAGTTATATAGGCTGACTACATGAACACCACCCAGGATTTTTTAACCAACCTCAAAAATTTAGATATCAAACTGTGGCTGGAGGCTGACAATCTCCGCTGTAATGCCCCCAAAGGGGTTCTGACCCCAGATATTCGCTCTGAACTAGCAGCTCGCAAAGCAGAGATTATCGCGAAGCTCCAGCAGCAGGATCAAGAACTGCCCATTCATCCCACCCCCCGGACAGCAACGCTACCCTTATCCTTTGGGCAAGCTAGGTTGTGGTTTGTCGAACAACTTGACGGAGGAACAAGTACTGCCTACAATTTGCCTAATGCTTATGAGCTTTTTGGTTACCTTGATGTTCCAGCCCTAGAGCGAGCGATCGCTGAGATTATACGCCGTCATGAAGTTCTGAGAACCAATTTTCACGCCTTCATGCCAGAACCAGTACAAGTTATTCACCCTCTCGCGACGGTAACGTTGCCTGTGGTAGACTTACAAGAATTAGCTGCTGACGAACAGGCAGACTTAGTGCAGAGGCTGGTGCAAGAAGATGCCTGCAAGCCATTTAACCTTGCCCACGACCTCCTCATCCGCACAACCTTACTCCGCTTAACCCCCAAATCCCACGTACTTTTGCTTAACATCCATCACATTGTCTTTGATGGCTGGTCTATGGGGTGCTTGATACAAGAGTTGTCAACACTGTATGGAGTCTATCGGCAAGGTCTACCGTCTCCCTTGCCTGAGTTAGCCATTCAGTATGTTGATTTTGCAGTGTGGCAGCGTCAACGGCTAAGTGGAGAAAGGCTACAAACTGAACTGAATTACTGGAAGCAACAGCTTGCCGGAATTCCGCCACGATTAGAATTACCCATTGAGCGGACGCGACAGCTGGGACAGACCTTTGAGGGGGCAAGCGTTCCCTTGACGCTGACGCCCGAACTGACACAGGAAATCAGGCAATTGAGCCGCCAGCTGGGGGTGACTCCCTATATGACCCTCCTGACAGCCTTCGCCATCTTGCTCGCTCGCTACACCGGTCAGGAAGATATTGTCATCGGTTCCCCCATAGCGAATCGACATCGCCCTGAGGTAAAATCACTTATTGGCTTTTTTGTCAATACTGTGGTTTTAAGGGTGGACTTATCGTGCAACCCTACATTTAGCGAACTTTTGGGTCGGGTGCGGCGCATGACGCTAGACGCTTATGAACACCAGGAAGTGCCTTTTGAGAAGGTGGTCGAGGCGTTGCGACCTGAGCGACATTTGAACTACAGCCCCCTGTTTCAAGTGATGTTCGATTGGCAAAATGCCCTGACTGCCCAATGGGAACTACCCGGTCTTGTGGTCGCTCACATACCAACAACACCAGTCGTCGGCAAGTTTGACCTCAGCCTGACCATTGGAGAGACAGAAACGATGCTAGAGGGGCGATGGGAATATAACAGCCATCAATTTGAAAATGAGGCGATTGCTCGCATGTCAGAACACTTTCAAACACTGCTTCTTAGCATCGTTTCCCATCCCTCTCGACCAGTGAGAGAATTACCTTTATTGACGGCAAGCGCTCATCAGTTACTGGCGGCATGGAATTCGACACAGATTGACTATCCTAGCACTAAATGTATCCACCACTTGTTTGAAGAGCAAGTGCAAAAAACCCCAGATGCCGTAGCAGTGGAGATGGAAGATCAACAAATTACTTATCAGGAATTGAACGAACGTGCATCGCAGCTAGCCCATCACTTGCAAACTCTGGGAGTGAGACCAGAAGTACTGGTGGGCATCTGTGTGGAACGTTCCATCCATATGGTAATTGGATTGCTGGGGATTCTGAAAGCTGGTAGCGCTTACGTCCCCTTAGACCCGCGATTACCCCAAGAGCGATTAGCCTATATATTACAAGATACCCAGGTGCCGATACTGCTGACACAACAGAAATTGGTGTCAAATCTGCCAGAACATGGTCAACATTTGGTATGCTTAGATACAGATTGGCAGGTAATAGGCAATCTGAGTAGGGAAAATCCAGTGAGTGGAGCGGACGCTCATAACTTGGCTTATGTCATTTACACCTCTGGGTCTACCGGCTCGCCAAAGGGGGTGGCGATCGCCCATCAATCTTTGGTAAATTTCACATCAATGGCGGTTCAGGAATATGGTATCAACGAGCAAGACCGCATCCTTCAGTTTGCCTCAATAAGTTTTGATACCGCAGCAGAAGAAATCTATCCCTGTTTAACTGCTGGTGGAACTTTGGTGCTGCGAACAGACGAGATGTTAAGTTCTAGCAATCAATTTTGGCAGCAGTGCCGAGATTGGCAGTTGACTGTGTTGGACTTACCGACCGCCTATTGGCATCATTTGACATCTTTATTGACAGCATCAGACAAGAGAATTCCTGAAACCCTAAGACTTGTGATTATTGGAGGAGAGCGGGCTTACAGCGAGAATGTGAGAAAATGGCTTCTGAGTGTGGCTTTCCTGCCAAACCCGCCAACGCTATTGAACACTTACGGTCCGACAGAAGCAACGGTCGTCACCACCCTCTACCAGTTGCCAGAATCAACATTGTCAGATACATTGGAGGAAGTGCCAATTGGGCGACCGATGGGAAATGCTCAGGTGTACGTGCTAGACCAATATCTGCAATCAGTTCCTATTGGGGTGCCAGGGGAATTGCATATCGGCGGCGCAGGTGTTGCTAGAGGCTACCTCAACCGTCCTGACTTAACCAAAGAAAAATTTATCCCCAATCCCTTCTTAAAGAGTGATGAGTTCAAAGTTATGAGTTATGAGTTAGAAGAAAATTCTTCAATTCAAAATTCAAAACTCAGAACTCAAAACCCAAAACTTAGCTGCCTTTACAAAACTGGAGACTTAGTTCGTTATAGACCTGATGGTCACCTAGAATTTCTCGGTCGGATTGACAACCAGGTAAAAATTCGGGGCTTCCGCATTGAACTCTTAGAAATCGAAGCGGCGATCGCCCAACACCCCCAAGTGCGAGCGACGGCTGTGATTGCCCAAGAAGATAAGTTAGGCAACAAGCGCCTTGTAGCTTACATTGTTTTTGTTGACATGGCAACAAGCAGCGAACTGCGTAGCTTTCTCCAGCAGAAGTTACCAGACTACATGATACCTACGGCATGGGTCAAACTGGATACCATACCCTTGACGAATAACGGCAAGGTAGACTATGGCGCGCTCAGAGCACGGTCGCAAGAGATAAGTCGGGACGTCCGTTTTGTTCCTCCCCGTGACGAACTCGAACAACAACTAACACAAATTTGGTCAGAGGTGCTAGATGTTCATCCAGTTGGTGTCCTAGACAATTTTTTTGAATTGGGCGGTCACTCCCTATTAGCCTTCTCCCTGATGGCTAGGGTTCAGCAGCAATTTGGGAAAACTTTACCGTTAACAAGCATCTTCCAAGGAGCTACAGTCGAACAATTTGCGGCAATTCTCCGTCAAAAAAACTCCTACACTGGGTCGCTCGTGAAAATTCAGCCAAATGGGTCTAAGCCTCCCTTGTTTCTGATCCATCCTGGTGGGGCGAGTCTGCTGGCATACGAAGATTTAATCAGTTGTATGGACACTGAACAACCGCTTTACGGACTGGACGCCAAGGGCTTTGAGGAAGGACAAAAGCCACAGGATCAGGTCGAAGAAATGGCAATAAACTACATCGAAGCAATACAAACCGTTCAGCCTGAAGGTCCCTATTTGCTAGCGGGTTGGTGCTTTGGCGGGCTAGTGGCGTTTGAGATGGCTCAACGGCTGCTTTGCCTTGGTCAGCAAGTTTCCGAACTGGCATTGATAGATACCTATATCAGGTCGTCAGGGGAACCTCTAGATGATATAGACCTATTATACGGGTTATTTTTCGAGTTATTTGGGGTTTCCTTCCCTGTGGAAAAGCTACGACAAATGGCACCAGACGAGCGGCTCATTTACACCTTTGAGCAGGCAAAACAAGCGAACAGACTCCCTCCTAATTTTGGGTTGGATAGGATAAAACGCTTGTTTGAAGTTGGCAAAAGCCACGATCGCGCCTCAGTGAACTACACTCCTCAACCCTATCCGGGTGTCGTGACGCTGATTAGAGCCAGCGAGGGAATTTCTGCAACCTTGAGTAATCCCGCCCTAGGCTGGGAAACGCTAGCAGATAAAGTAGACCTACACTGGGTTTGTGGTGATCACATATCGATGTTTCATCAACCGCATGTCCAAGGACTAGCTGAAAAGCTACAGTTTTGCATTCAGCGTCAACAGCTATCCCACAACTGAATGCAACTATGGAACACGATATAGTGATTAAAATGACTCCCTTACAGGCGTTTCGCCGCAGTCTAGCAATGGTGATCCGGGCAGCCCCCGTGGAGATACGCAATGTGGCAATCCTGTGCTTGCTGCCTGGGGCAGGACCTGCCATAGTTCTTTGGCTCAACAAGGTGATCATTGATGAAGCGACTCGTCTGCTTTTACAGGGAAGAACCGAGAAGGCGTACGCCGAAGGCGTCGGCGCAGCCATCGCCCTGATTGTTTCCCAACCTATCCTACTCTTGAGCATTGCGGGGTTGGTTCTGCTGAATTTGCTGATTGAATCAACCAATACAATCACCGACATTGTGTATACCTCCCTACGCGATCGCGTTAAGGGTTTTGTGGAAGGACAAGTACTCCACAAGGTTGCCAATTTTGAAGATATTGCTCTGTTTGAAACACCCGAACTGCTTAATTTAGTGCATTTAGCAGAACAGGGAGTGCAGCGACTCCAGCAACTTACCCTCCTAATTGTTCAGATGCTGCATGGCATTTTTATCTTCATTCCATCTGTGTTGCTCTCTGGGGCGCTTGCCTGGTGGATGCCGTTGATTTTGATTGGCTGTGCGACACCTGTTATTTATGTGGAGATGAAATTCCACAAGCAAAGCTGGACGGTAGAAGCAACCCAGGCAAGTGTTGCCCGTGAAATGAACTTATATAAGACGGTCTTGATCGGGGAGGCATATGCCAAGGAGTTGCGCTTGTACAGGCTGCAACCCTTACTGCTAGAGCGCTGGCAGGGACTTTTCCGAACCATGTTCAGGGCAATGGAGCGGATTCGTCGCCGGGGAATCACGATGCTCGTTGCCTGGTCGTTGCTAAATGGGTTAGGCGTGGCATTACCCTTTGTGTATGTAGTTCTGGGAGTGCTAGAGGGAACTTATACCCTCGGTGATCTGGCGCTTTACGGCGGGGTGATTCTGCAAGTGCAGCAGAGTTTGGCACTTCTGATTCATAACGGGACGGATGTGTATGATGTAGCATTGGGGACAAGCCCCATTTTTCAGCTTTTGGAGTTACAGCCGCAGTTAACCCAAGAAAGTAGGGGCGGGGTGACCCCGCCCCTACTTTCGCGGATTCCCTTGAACACAACGCAGACTGGAATTCAAATCCAAAACCTATCCTTTACCTATCCCAACAGCGATCGCCTCATACTGAAGGACATCAACTTAACAATTCACCCCAACGAGATGATTGTGCTGGTGGGAGAAAATGGTGCGGGCAAGACGACTCTAGCTAAGCTGTTGTGTCGGCTCTACGATCCTAGCCTGGGAGCAATTTTATGGAATGAGCAGGATTTGCGTATTCTCTCGTTAGAGGATTTGCGATCGCGTATTGCCGTAGTCATGCAAGATTACGCTCGCTTCCCCACCACCGTGCGGGAGAATGTTGCCTTTGGCTGTCTGACCAAACTCCAGGACGACAGCGCCATCATTGAAGCAATTGCCAAAGCTGGTATGACCGACGTCATTGAGAAGCTAGATCAAGGGATGGAAACCCTCTTGGGCAAACAGCTCGAAGAAGGTGTGGATTTATCGGGGGGACAATGGCAACGGATGGCTCTAGCGCGTGCGTTGCTCCGACTGTCTCAAGCTGAACTACTCGTGCTAGATGAGCCAACTGCTAACCTTGACCCGAAAACGGAACATGAGATTTACAGCATCTTTCGCACCTTAGCAACAGGTAGAATCGCCGTTGTCGTCAGCCATCGCCTCGCCTTGGCAAAACTTGCAGACCGGGTAGTCGTACTAGAACACGGTCAGATTCTGGAGCAAGGAACTCATGAGGAACTGATGGCGCTAGGTGGACAGTATCACTTGATGTTTACTCGTCAAGCCAGTAGCTACAATTAATGGCCTATAATCACAGGTACATCTTCTGGCTCTTGCTGAAGATATTCAAGATATTCCTTAACCTTTGTTGGGGCAGGAGTACCGATAGCCTCTAAAACGATCCCCATCGCCTGCGCAACCCGAACGGCGGTTAATTGGCGTTGCTGAACCAAAATATGAATCAAGCGATCGCCCTAGTCGGGTAGGTTGGAGGGGTTTCCCCCTCTTTCCCCCCTAAGAACCGGACTTGCAAGTTTTCAAGCATCCGGCTCAAGCAATTCACAAGGGGATACCAGGGTTTTGTTTGGATTGGCTTCGGTGTACTGCGTGTTTCTGTTGGTGACAGAACAGGTGCATCATTTCCAAATTTGAGTAGGTATTCTTTCCACCTTTAGACCTTTGAGTTTTGTGGTGAATGTGGATTTCTTCACTGTTGTATAAAGACTCTCCACAAAGGGGGCAGACGTGATTTTGGCGCGATGCTATTTTCTGGCTGCTGGATTTTAGGTTTTTGGCTTTCGCTGCTTCCCTGTTTTTCCAGTATTTTGTTAATGAGGGGTCATCTGGTGATGACCTTTTTTCAACCAAAGAATGTCTATCTATCTTTGTCCAAGAAAATTTGAGGTTGTGTTGTCCTGTTTTCTTGTCGCCAAATACCCAGTGGTCATCTCTATCAAGGTTCAGTCTTCCAAAGTACCGAGAGGTTCGCCATTTGTCTGATTTGTTTGGGTGGGTTAGCTTAATGTATCGCTGTTCCCGCTTGTGCATCCAGTCATCAAGTTCTTTGAAAGTTTCGGACGCTACATTGATTTTGTGGTAGTTTGCCCATCCTCTAATTATCGGATTGAGTGTTTTTATTACCACATCAATATTTTGTCCTTGTAGCTTGCGCCACAATTTCTTCATTTTGAGCTTGATTTCCTGGATGGCATCTCGACGCTTGTTTGATTAAGAGTTTCCAACCCGTTTTAGTATTGCTGACCTTGTAGTGTCTAGCGTTGAAACCTAAAAAGTTAAATCCCTCTGTTAAATGGATTATTCTTGTTTTTTCATCTGACAGGGTTAGTCCCTTTTGACTTAACCATTTTTTGAGGTCTACTACTGATTGTTCAGCATCTTCTTTAGTTTCGCAAAACACCACTAAGGTGAGTAGGCGACCAGCGAGTTGCCAAAATATTGGTACAATTCTTTCCGCCCCTCTCCGAACCGGGCTTACGCTTTTCAGAGTACCCGGCACTGAGCGTGTTTCCATATTCGTGGGGGTTCTTTGCGTGGCATTTCCAGCATGAATATCCATGTGGCATTGTCGGCACACAACTAGTGTCTTGCGCTGACGTGCAGCCATAATTTGAACCCAATAAGGCGGTATGTTTCTCCCTTTGCGTTGTAAATCCGTAGAGCGCTCGAACATGATGAACCTGAACATCATCCTTTGAACCACAAAGTTCACAGGTGTTTGCTAGGAGCCTACGTTCTAGTTCGGCTCTGGGACCGACGATACGTAGGGGAGAATCATTGAGGACTGCCTTCATGTTCCTAGAAAGCGAAATACCTCCCCAGTGAGCAACCAGTGGCTTTTGTCCTTCTCCGCGTTCAACCGTTACTTGCAGTCCAGCACGTGGACCGTTAGGAGTACTAAGTGTCGTTTGATAGCGTCGGTAAATTGAGACACTAATACGCAATTTGTGTGCTAGGGTCTGTACCAGTGACCGTTCCATCACCCACTTTAGGCGATTGAGTTGGTGCAGGTTAAAAGCCAATCGGTAATACTCCACGATTAAGCGAAATTCCTGCTGATAGTGAGCCATGATGCTAAAAACAGAATCATGGATGAGTTCAGCACGGTGTATAGGATTACCGTGAAGCAGGTATCGAGCGCATTTACTCTTGACGACATCGGTAGGTACCATCAACCCAATTTGCCCGTTAATGCTGCGATGACCGCGCAAGCTCGAGCTTCTGCTTATTGTTGAGAACCACAATGTCGTAACCGAGAAAACGGGCAGCTTCTGTCCGTGCGTGGGTAATAAGCGTTTTAGTTTCGGATAATTCCAGTAAGAGATTTTCTCGTAGGAATGTACCAATTTCACGCTTAATCTCTTCAGCTTCCTGTCGTGGACCACTAAAACCGATTATCCAATCATCAGCGTAGCGCATGTACCGGAGACGGCGGTAGTCTGAATCCTGTGGGTCTAGTGAGGGAAGCTGCTGCATTTGTTTGCGCAACTGCCGTGCTTCCGCAAACAAACCCTTCTTTTTCAGACTTTTGGACAGCCGTTGCAGTCTTTGCCACTCTGGGTTGGGTCGGCGTCGTTCACCACGGTTGTATTTTGGAACTAGTATGTTCAAGGGCAAACTGGTCAAACTTGTTCAAGTAGATGTTGGCGAGAATGGGACTGAGTACCGCCCCCTGTGGACTTCCACTTAGGGTAGCATTGTAGTGCCATTGTTCCAAATATCCGGCTCGAAGCAAGCTTTCGATTAGCCGCACGAAGCGATTATCGTGGATTTTCTCGCGCAGAATGGCGAGTAAAATCGAGTGGTCTAGTGAGTCAAAGCATTGTGCTATGTCTCCTTCCACAAACCATTTTGTTCCTACCCACTTACTGTAGATTTCGCTCAAAGCAGTCTGACATCCGTGTCCTGGACGAAAACCGTGAGATTTGGTGCTAAACTGTGGCTCATAGTATGCCTCTAGAATCAGGCGGATAACTTCTTGCAACAGTTTGTCCGACCAATTGGGAATGCCAAGGGGACGTCTTTTCTTAGAGTTTTTCTTCTCTATATAGACGCGGCGCACAGGCTTCCATCGATACCGTTCATGACGAAGGTCGTCGATGATGGTGTCGATTTTAGCTGTGGACATTCCATCTACAGTTTCATCCGTCGTACCCGGTGTCATTGCGCCTGTATTGCGGTAAATTCTACCGTAGGCTTTTAGGAACAAATCGGGGTTGAACAGTTGTCGATAGACATCTTCCAATGGCAGTCCACAAGAGCCACGTTCATGGATAATTCCCAATACAGTTTCGGCGTTTCGCATCTCGCGTACCTCACATGATTGAGTTTCGTAACACCTGCCACCCTTCCCCTTGTGGACGGCTTTCCCGTCCTCTGAGTACTACGGTGACTCCGTTGCCCTGTGCCTCGCGGCGCGGCGGGCAATCCCACATTCCCAAGGTGCTAGATGTATTAGTGCAACTTAGGTGCCTTGTCCGTTTCCTTGAGTGAGGTCATTCCTCACCGCTCACTGTGCGGAAAGTTCAGGTGACGACGACTTAGTCACCCTATCGCAGTGACCCCGCCATGAGACGCTGTTGTCGGGGGATGTACGCTTGCATCACTGGAAACTAAGGTTTGGGCAGTTTGGCTCTCACCATATTGCACGGGTCTTGCGGAACGAAACCATAAGCGTCTTCTGATTGCCTCCGCTTTACAAGCATGCTACTGTCCCCTCTAGCTTTCACTCCGCCGGTTAGCTGTTGACCCAGAGGTCACATTTCCGAACCTCTCCTTTCTATGAAAGGGTTCTAGCGCCTGATTAAGTGGCGCACGTCATCCGCGTAACGAACGAGAGAGCGTATGCCCTTAAGTCTTCCCAGGCAGTCGTATTGAACTCAAGCATGCCTTTTCCATCCCATGAAGGGCGATGTTGGCGAGTAGTGGAGAAACGATGCTGCCTTGGGATGTTCCCGTATCTGTTTCGTGAAAAACTCCGTTTTCCATGTAGCCAACCTTAAGCCATTGGTGGATCAACTTCCTAGCAGGGAAATTTCCTATGGCTTCCATTAGTGGCTCGTGAGAGATATTGTCAAAGCATCCCTTGATGTCGGCATCTACTACCCACTTTTTAGTCTTATGTGGACAGGCAATCAGGTATATTTTCCCAATCGCGTCGTGGGTGCTTCTACCGGGGCGAAACCCATAACTACATCCTTCAAATTGTGCTTCCCACACTGGTTCCAGTGCATTCTTCACGATAGCTTGAAGGCATCGGTCTATGATGCTTGGTATCGAGCGCGGTCGCAACTTGCCATTTGGTTTGCTGATGTACACTCTCTTGGATGGAAGTGGTTTCCAGGGGATGAATTTGGTGAGTATATCCACCAATTGACCTCAGGCTGTTGGTGTTTTGACTACCAGCTTGTCCACACAAGAGTGTGTTTTTGCCACTGTTGGTTTGCGTTACTCTCCTCACTGCTAGCAGAATATTGGAGTAACAGCGCAACAGAAGTCTTTGCAGACTCCGAACCTTTTTCCATTTACCCTACATTCCGCAGGTTGGCAGGTCGAGTAATGGTATTTTCATATCCCACACGGCATGAGTCTGGGAGGATGTCACTTAGGTAAAGCAACGGAGCATCTGCTTGGTTCGGGGGTATTACCTGAACATCTTAATGATGACAGATTAGGAAGAGTTTTAGACCAACTACACGCGGTTGGACTATCAAGAGTGTTTCTAGAAATTGCATTGGCTGCTGCCAAACAATTTCACATATCTCCAAAAAGAATGCATTTAGATGGGACAAGTTTTCATGTGCATGGAGAATATAAAAACTTTTCACCACGCTCCCAAATAGAGCCATCTACCACAGTCAGAAACTACATTATTGAGTTAGGAGCGCTCAATTTTAAATAGTGTTTCCTCTCTCAAACAAAACGTTATTCAAAAAGTTTTGTGCTTGCATAATTGCAAAGAGATTCACATCCTCTTCTACTAAGCAGGCATGACCACTATGGGGTAAAGTTACGACTTGAGCATTAGGGAAAATCTTAGCTAAGCGTTGAGCCTCTTCTTGTGAGGGTAAAAGTCGGTCACCTTGACTCCCAATTAGCAAGACAGGTTGGGTAATTTGAGACAGTTGCTGCTTGTCAATTGTAAACTCTCTCATCAGAGATAGACGCTGGCTAGCAGTTTTTTTAGGTGCAGAACTAATCGCTTTTAACAAATATTGTCTACCAGTAGGCGAAAGTCGATGTAAAGGAGCTAGAATTGGCAAAGCTATAAATGAGGAAATTTTATAAAAAAATTCCGGCGTCAAAGGAAACAAAAGTGAGCCTAAATTGATCCAAGGTACTCGATGAAATGAAGAAGCAGAATTGATTAAAACAACCCGATCAAACACTTGCGGAAATCTTTGTAAAACTTTCAGCGCTATGCAACCACCGAAGGATTCGCCACATAGGTAAACAGATGGTCGGGGTAGTGTTTCTAGTTCGGCTTGCGTTAAAGCGATGACTTGGTCTGCCAAATCATCCCAAGTTGTGAGATCATCAGGTGGAATCACAAAGCAACGAACATCAAAAGCGGCTTCTAAACCTGCTATTTGCAGACGCATGAGTTCTTTACCAGTTTCGTCCATTCCTGGTAGAAAAACAAAGAGTGGACAGATTAGATTAGGGGGGGGTGAAGGAGCGAAAAAGTAAGGATTGCTAACAGTTTTGGACATCTTGCTTCACCTTATGAGCTACTGTGGTTTCAGTCTCGTCATCTGCTTAGTACTGGAGCTGATGGGATACATCTCAGTTTGGTTCGGCTGCCTTTGGGTATCCTGTATAGGAGCGATCTGTTGCACTATAGCTGTCCCTCCCAGCTAAACGCTAATCCTAGCTTACAGCAAATTGATCGCATTACCGTAGGGGCGGGGACACTCCGCTCCCTACGGTAATGTGGCTCAACTGATATTTCTAAGACTGAAGAGGCAGCCCTCTAAATATTGACAAATAACGTATTTTATGGTTCTACTTCACGGGATAACATCTTGAGCGGCTTGGTATTGCTTGAGCTTTCGAGCAGTGGAACAGTGGGGATGTTTGCCATCAAGCGTCAGTGGTGGTCGCTTCTTTTTGGAACTTCTGGGATGCTTGCGAAAAGATTTGAGACGTACTTTGGTTGCTAGATGTTGGAGAACGTCTACCATCTGATTGAGTTAGGACTTACGCATTATACATATGTAGTATACGATTTTTGGGCTTTTGAGCCATGCTCAACATCTAACACAGTAAATATCCAACCAAGTCAGGGTTGTACGAAGCGCCTGAAACCTCCATTTTGCGTCATGCATATTATGGTTAATTTGTACAGTGCGTAACTCCTAATGAATAGCTCCTTTATCAGCTCCTTTGTCATAGGAATGCCTTAAGGTTTTACCATCAATAGCTATTACTTCTCCTTCCGTAATTTTACTGACTGATTTAACCCAACGCGCGAAAACAAGATTGAAACTGCTGCGGATCAAGTCTTGCAAATACTCTGGGCATTGCGTATCGTGAGATGGGATGCCATTTGGTAATTCTAAAAATTGTTGTAACCACTGATGTTTTGCTTGCCCATAAGTCTCTATCGACACCCAACGAGGGTGCACCACAGATCACAGCACAGATGGCGATGGTGATCAGATCAGATCAATTAATTTGTGCTGTTTCGTGCGCTCAACTCTGGGGTCTTTTAAATCACGCTCATTGGTCTGCAATTGTGATTTTGGGTGGCAGCTTCATTTCTTGTGTGGTAGCAAGAATGCGAGTTGTGACGGACAAGAATCCAATCCTTATTGAGAATACCATTTCGCCCTATTCAATTTGGAAGCGATCGCCATCCCCGTCTAAAAAGCAATGTCCACTGTACCAAACGCTCAAGACCAAAAGGCTTCTCCCAAATATGAAACAATATCGGGAGTCGTAGAGCGCCTGACCTATTATTCTCAAGAGTCAGGTTATACGGTGGCACGCCTAGTGCGTAAAGCCGAGTCTGAACTTACTACTATTGTTGGGAACTTTGCTGACATTCAGCCAGGACAGACGCTGCAACTGTTGGGTTTTTGGCGCGAACATCCCCAGTATGGCGCTCAGTTCCAAGTTGTTCAATACCAAGAAACCAAACCTGCCACTCTCACAGGAATGGAAAAGTACTTAGGCAGTGGTCTGATTAAGGGTGTTGGTCCTGTCACTGCTAAACGCATTGTCTCTCATTTCGGACTTCTTACCCTTGAGATTATTGAAAACCAAATTGAGCGCCTAGTTGAAGTTAAAGGGATTGCCAAAAAGCGTATTAATCTGATTCAGAAAGCTTGGTCAACCCAAAAAACCATCAAAGAAGTCATGGTCTTTTTACAAGGACATGGTGTTTCCACGACTTATGCTGTCAAGATATACAAGCAGTACGGGAACTCTGCGATCGCCACAGTCACTGAAAATCCCTACCAACTAGCCACCGACATTTACGGTATCGGTTTTATCACCGCTGATAAAATTGCTCGCTCTTTGGGCTGGGCGTTCCTCCTGATTCCGAGTTCAGATACCGTGCTGGTATGACCCATGCCTTGGGTGAAGCGGCAGAAGATGGACATAATGAATGTCAGTTTCAGATGAAACATCTGTGCTGGAAATGCCTTGCACTACTTGGCATATGGTGAGTTGGGCTTCAAGAGCGCATCTTGACCAGCATTCCCATGCTTGGGTGGGTTGATCTGTTGTGCTTTCCATCAGAAAACATCACTTGTAGAATCGACGCGAGAAGTAACAAAATCAAGCAGCAGACACTAAATCGTGGTCGTCAGAACAACAAATGGCTTCAGGTAGTAAAGTGGGAGTTGGTGAACCCTCGCGAGCAGCAGCAACCGCTTGTGTCATAAACCCCAAAACCCGATCGTTGCTGAGATTTGAGGGAAGTAACTACGGTCAGCATTCGCGCTACAAAAGTGCTACCAGTCTGTGTTTGAGAACCAAAACTGGTACGTCGCTTTTCGGACAGCAGGTCGAATGGCTCTCTCAGCAGCATTATTCGTCGGTTCCACGCCCTCTTTGGTGACAAATAACCACATTGCAGGTTCGACCTTGAGTAGTTGACGGCAAGTCCGAACAGTTTTGGCCTGGGGAGTTTTTTCCGTTGATGTAATCTCGATCGGCTGCCGCTTCGAGCAATAGTGCTTTTATACTGCTACGGATATCTTTGACCAATTCAATAAAATCACTTCGAGCCAAGGTGCGATCTCGTACTTGATGCCCTTCGGGTTCGCAGTCGCCTACGGAGGGAGACCCTCCTGCAGCGCTGTCTCACCATAATTCAAATAGCTTTTCTTGTTGTTCAAAAGCGTGCACTCCCCAATTCTTTGCTTACCCCAGTCCGTTCCGAGATTTTAGTAAGGTACGGTTTCAAATGCGCCCAACACAATTGCCTACGTCCGATGTCTACCCAGTTGTAGGCTGCATATCTGTCTGAATTTAAAATATAAGCATTGTTCTCACCCAGTAGGTTTTTTGCGGCTTGCGTGCAACGAGTCAGGGCAATTTCAAAAAACGTCACTAGTGGTGTGACCGCAACTCCTCGACATGCTTGACTCTGTTTTGGGTTGCAACCATCGATGTTACCCTGATTGAAGCCTGTTTCATCCGCTCCTACACAAGCTTGCTGCTGTACGTAAAGTTTTGCTTCATCTACACAGCCTGCAACGGCATTGCTTGCTTCCAGCCTAAGCTTATTTACCGTTCCCAAGGATATTGAGATGTCGAATAACTCGAAGAGCGCGCTTTGTACCATGCGATGACTATTGCGGTATACTCCGCGTAAACATTGCAACCATTGCAACAACCCTTACACCATATCCACTTGGATTTACGTCCGATGGCAATGTTGCACGAGTCTGTGTTCCGCATTTAGAGCAAGTCAATTGGTGTAAACGATGTTCTATAACGACGGGTTCAATCGGTGGAATCTCTACTATTTGGTGGCGATAGGGGTTTGTATCTTCTCCGCTTAAATTTTCTCCACAACAATCACATGTTGCCGGATGGTGGTGAGTCCAGTGCTGAAGGAGGGAAACCCTCCGTAGGCAACTGGCGAACCCGAAGGGTCGTATGAGTCGCTACATTTTTCTATTGGGTATAAATCTCGGCTTTTACCCTCATGACCGTGCTGACCTCCCCGTTTTTTACCGAAGAAAGGCAGAGGGCAGAAGGCAGAAG
>CAZZYE010000001.1:0-47848 GCA_964658145.1 uncultured Stigonema sp. | reverse complement strand
GAGCGATTAATTAGGCAATGGGTCTGTTCCTGGGCACTCCCCCCTGAACGGTTACATAATACCTTGGTTGATTATTTAAAATCAAAATCTCTCCCTTTAATTGGGAGAGATTTTGTCATTGATAAAGAGCGTTATTTTACAGATGGGGGAAATGCCTTAGCTAATTCGTTTTTAAGGAAGGCGTTGATAATAGTGGCTGACTCAGCATCTGGAAAACTATTATCCTCTCCAACAAATTGAACAATTTCCCCACGGGGGTTTATCTCTAACGCATATTTAATCGCCCCATATTGCTCTACTCCCAGTAGATAGCAATTTTTTTTGATGGCATAATCTGTATAGAAGCTAATACAGATGTTTAGTGAGTTTCCCCACTCGATCAGGGTTTTACCAATGGTTGGAACTCTGATAATCATGTTGCCTACAGGAACGCCTTCTAAGTACCCTAGCTTCTCTGTAGGTAGCAATTTATTTTCTTCCCTTTCTGAAATAATTCGCTGGTAGTCCCTCATAACCCAGTCATGCAATTGTTTAGCATTTCTGGGACGTTCTGGAAGCTTGTAACCATTTATATCATTTATAATTTCAGCATACATTCTAGCTGCATCCTGAAGAAAATTTCCTTGTTGATTGACTAGAGTAATTACTCGTGATGGAGAGTAATGCTGAAGCAATAGGTATAGTTTATTTACATCCACAGAAAACGGTTTTACTGCCAGCAATTTATGGATATAGTCTAGCTCCCAATCTTGGCTAAATTTAACTGCTAATACTAACAAGGTTAGATTTATAGAGGAAATTCCCTGATAGAGTTGATCTGGTAATAAAAGTTCTCCTACTAACTTCACTAGTTGTTTGTTACTCCTACCAAAGCATTCCTGTACTACCTCTTTGAGGTTAGTTTTCTTCAGTCCCTTGATGATAGCTTTGGGGATGGCTGGTATATCTCTTGAATACTGCTGAAGGAATGGCAATACTTCCTTAATTACTACTTCGTCTATTTTCCAAGAGGATACTGGTGTGTTCAGCAGTATTGATAAGGCAGATGCTATTTCTTCATAAGGTTGAATTTGAGGAGGATTGATAAATTCATTGATATATCCTTTGTATTCGGCTTGTCTGCAAATAACTCTGATAATTTCTCTAGCATTTTGGCAGTAAGATATATCTAGTATTCCTTTCCTTGGTGTCCAGTAGTATACTCTTAGCTTTCCTGATGTTTTAGAGAAGCAGAGCCATTTTCTAGTTTTGGTAACACCATTTTTGGAAACTCTAAGTTTTAGAGTTACTTTGGTTTCTGAGGATTGGAGAAAGATAGTTCCTGTAGAACCAACCCAGTATTTAGCACCGTTAGCAGCAATTTTTGGGTGAAGAATCATTGGTTTTTCCCTAAACCTTCAACCATTGGCGGCGTCAGACGCTTTCTTGGGCCTCTTTAAGAAAATAACCATCAATTCTTTGGGTAAAAACTAAAGAATTGATGGCTAGGTGAAGATTTGAGAATAGCTACTAAAAATTAGGTAGCAGCAGTACTTCCCAAACTAATCTAGGAGAAGCTTTGAGCAAAGCAGTTTTGGCTTCTTCCAATTTCCATAACCAATCGCTATTGCTCAACTGCTCCCTCCAGCAGTGTTGCAGATAGTCGAGAAGCCACAACTGTTGGTGGAATTCCAGTGACGCCTCTATTTCTTTAGCAATTCTCAGTGCTGCCAAAGGACTGGTAGGAGGTGTGGCTAGTTGCCCTAGAAGTGATTGCGGAACTGATCTAAGTTGATCGTGGTGAGCGATCGCAGCTCCCGGACTTCCAGCAGCAAGTGCCATCACCACAATATTATTTAAGATGTCCTGGTGTCCCAATTGCCCCAATACTGTTTCCATCTCAACATTACTTAACCTGTGAAAAGGTATGACCTGGCATCTTGAGACTATGGTAGGTAGTAGTTTCTGCGGTTGGGATGAAAGCAGGACGATTGTAGCTCCAGTTGCTTCTTCCAGGGTTTTGAGTAAAGCGTTGGCAGCAGCTTGAGCCATTTGGTGTGCGTCTTCAATGACTACTACTTTGTAGGGCGCAACAAGTGGAGAGAGGGCGAGGAACTGGGTAATCTCTCTGATCTGCTCAATCCGAATTTGAGGCGAAGCTTTGCGTCTCAGTCCGTGTTCTGCTGCTTCGCTTTCATTCAACAGTTGCCCCTGGTGGAGGTGAGTAGGTTCTACCCACAACAAGTCTGGGTAGTTAGTGAGGTTATTGGTGTTGAAGATTTGGGTGATGAAGATGCGTGTGAAGAGAGTTTTTCCTACTCCCGCAGGACCAGCTAAAAGGTAAGCAGGTGCTAAGCGACCGAGTGCTTGAGCACCTTGAATTAAAGATACCGCTATGGGTTGTCCCACAAGAGTTAAAAATTCAAGGATGGAAGATGAGGACGGTTTGTGAGCAGTGACACTTTGGGATGTTGGGGTAGCGGAATCCCTTTCTTTTGGTTGAGTCAGTAAATTAAGTTGCGTCATAGTAATGCTAATGTGATTGAGTGCAGAGTTTGATAATTTGGGTTTCGAGGGCAGACTTTTCGTCGCCGCTGTTTTTAAGCATGAGTTCCAGTTCCAATAGCACCGCCATAGCGTTCTGCAACCTACTTACAGCCACATTGGCGACATCAAGGCGCAGAAAATACAGGCGTTTGGGATTTTTGATGTCGGCAAGAGATGCAATTGCACTGTCATCCTTTTCCCCAGCTGCTATCATCAATTTGACGATTAGCCAGGTTCTGAATGTTGTTACTAAGGTGGAAACAATTCTTAACGCTGGCTCATTGCAACTTATTAAATTTTCGACTAATTCCAGCGCCTTTCCTACGTTACCGATGCGAATAGCAGCGGCAAGCTGTAGGCTGTTGGCAGCATTGTTGACAACCAACTCCTTTACCATATCTGCATTAACTGTTAACTCATTGGCGTAAACTCTCAGTTTGTTTAACTCAGAGAACATGAGCCTTGTGTTGTTGCCCACTGCTTCCACCAATTGCTTACATGCATCTAGAGTGAGGGTTACTCCCACTTCTAAAGCAAGCGATCGCACTTGTTGGATAAGGGCATCAGTTTGCCACTGGGGGATTAGGGGAAATTCCTTGACATCCGCGTGTTCCAGTAACAGCTTTACTGATTTGTTTCTGCCATCTGGTTTGTTTTGGCTGGTAATTAATAAGACGTTTGTTTCTGGGATGGCTGGCAGAATATGTTCCAGTTTTACTAGGGTTTCTTTTGGACAAACCCCCAGTAATGAAGAGTTAGGTAAGTAAACTATACGTCCCCCGTCCCCCACTGGGGAAGTCATTATATCTACAAAGGCTTGAGGTATGCTAACAGCCGCCTCTGGTGGATACTCGGAGCAATTAAAGCTTGTCCAGTGGGGGTTAAGGACTTGCGGTCGCATTTGTTTGATAGCGCAATTAATGAGGAATTCGTCTTCCCCCCAATATATATGTATTGGCATTATGATTGTGGTTGTATTCGTCAATACAACGAGAGCGTTAGCTCCTAGATGTGAATATAA
Source organism: uncultured Stigonema sp. (assembly GCA_964658145.1). GTDB lineage: Bacteria > Cyanobacteriota > Cyanobacteriia > Cyanobacteriales > Nostocaceae > Stigonema. The sequence goes on along the minus strand of CAZZYE010000001.1, from coordinate 44,301 downwards.
GTTGTCAAATGTATTAATTTTTATACTAAGTATGGAATCATCTAAAGAAGTAGCTTTAAAATATTTTGAATTACAAGCTTTAGAACAAGGTAGTTCTGATAGAGAAGATGAATTTTTTAAGCGCTATTTAAAGAGTCTAGGTATATCCGAACCAGAGCGGATGACTGAGATAGATGCTGACAAACTTTTAGAGAATTTAGCAACTGAGGAATATTCTGAGGAATTTTTGATGTCTTTGGTTTACTGGCTACTTCATCAAAATATTTCACAAGCAGCTCTCGATGCAATTTTAGAAAGTGATATAGATGGTGATGGTGTACCTTTATGGCAAGAGCTAGTTGAAGGGACTAACCCTTTTGTCAAAGACCAAACTCTTGTTAAACAAACCTCTCCTGAGTTGAAATGGAGTCGAAAAAATGATTTAGAGCTTTGAATTTAAAAAATTTACCCTGACTCCAATTGGTTCAACTGGAGTCAAGGTTTATATTATCTAATGGTTGGGATTGTAAAACTTTTTAGAGACCATCTACCTCTAGAAAGGCATTGAAGTGTTCTTTAGTTCTTTTCTTTGCTGTTTCGCTCCAACTTCCCCACCATTTTTCTACGGGTGTACCTCCCATGCAGGATAAAACAGCACCGAAGCCATTTCCTACATATTGGATGGGCAGGCAAATTTCTCCCTTAGCTGTTTGTCGGGGATTGCACTTTATTCCGAAGCTGTTTAGTTTCTTTTCCAACTTGTTAAGTAGTTGAATTTCTGTCATAATGGTAATTGATTGGTAGAAGACGGACACTGAAACTTTATTAAGTAGTCCGTCTGTTTTTTTCACCTTCTTCGGCGCTTTTGCGCCAAAATACCTTTGACATACCGGATAATTATCTTGGCTGTTTCTTCTGGTTTGTTTTCTGGCACGTTTCTGCACAGCCAACCAAATGTTGCCTTTAATGTCTCCCGCCTTTTCAACGGATCTTCTTTATTAGGATGACGTGCAGTCAGAATTGTTGCAGCTTCTGCGATTACTGCTGATTTGGTTTTAGCTATCATGTATAACGCTCGTGTTAACTTCTTGTGTTCTGCATTTTGGGTGCTTCTGCACTTGTCTAGGCTTTGTTGATTGTGATTAAGCAGCATTCAACTTGGGTGTAGCGTTCGCTATTGACAAATAGCCCCCAAGGTAATTCTTGGACTTGGGCATTGACTGTAGATAACCAATGTTTAAACTGCTTGTAGAAACTAGAGTTGTATTGCCAGGGAGTATTACTTATCAGTGAGACGAGTTTGCCACTTTTTTCAAGACATTGGTAAGCTTTTTTAACGTGGGAGATTTGTTGAGAAAATGGCGGATTTTGTACTACGCGGTGGTATTGATTTTCGAGATTGGCTGTCGTGAGAAAGTCAGATCCTATTACCATAAATCCTTGCATAGTTAAGGTTTTCTGAAGCTCCACAATCGGTTCAATCACTTCTACACTCCCCCCGGCTGACTGTAGGGCGATGGCTATTGCTCCGAATCCCGCCGATGGTTCCAGACACCGACATTCTGGTTCAATTTCGGATGCTTCTAGCAATAAATCCACGACCCAAGGAGGAGAGGGAAATACATCCCAAGTTTTGAGGATTTCGTTATTCAGGTTCGACAACTTTCACTATTGTGGTTACAGTTTTTTGTATATATTCTTGGAGTTCAATTTGTGGATTGCTACCAAAATGTTTGCGGATGCTATCCAAGCCTTCGAGGTAAGTCATTAAGCAAACTGGACCACCTACCTGATATAGTGAGATGGCATCTTCCCATTCTTTGAAACTAGCTTTCTTGTCTTTGAGAATTTCAACAAGAGCAGCAGGCAGCTTGATTTCTTTACCAGTTTCCAAGTCTCGATGGGCGACTGTCTCTAAAAGCAGTTCGTGTTCGCTGATGACTTCCTGACCTTTAGATACATTGATTTGATGCAATTGCGCTGCTACTCCCCAGAGGGGTAGCTTGAATTGTACTGATTTTTTCTGTTTTTTAGAATTGGATTTATGTTTTTTTGGTTTGACAATTACTGGATTTTGGGGAGTTTTAATGTTGAGGAGTTGAGGAAGTTTAAGCGATAGTTGCCCTCGTGGTGAAAGTTTTAGAGCGCTATCAATGCTACAATGGGGGTAGATGATACGGTATTGGTGTTCGGCGGAGTGCCTGGGGTCTCCGAACACACGCAACTTCACTTTGATGGTGTGGTAAATCCAGCCATTGCCTCTGTCTGCACAATCTGGCAGCACAGTTTGTGGTAAATTTTCAGTCCACTCCAGCGTCACAATGCGATCGCCCGACAAGCCTTCATGTATTTCCCTCAGTTTGGCATTAGGGTGTTGTACTTTAAACTTTTCAACCCAAGCGCGTTGCTTTTTATTAAGTCGGGGTTTTCTGGTTTGTTCTTTATTTGCCATAGGCAGTTTGAACAGCTAGAAATAGTAAAGTCTGCACAAAGACTTTGAAAGCTTTGTGCAGGTAGGCTATTCTTAGAGCGATCTGGATTAGTTCTACGCTTTGTCTGCCCAGGTGTTGCAGATAATCGACTCTGGCGGTTCATTTTTGTGTACGGGGACAAGGGAGATGAATTGGCTCATGCTCCAACGCATCGCTTGTTGAACAGTGTTGGCAACATCTTGGGCATATATGGTAGCAGATATGACATCTAGCTCATCGTGGCAAGAGTTTCCGATCCAAACTTTTCCCAGCCATTCTGGGTGTTGGTCGTAAATTTCTAAGAACTTGGCTTTGGCAAGTTTGATAATGGTAGCTTCTGTCAATGTCCAGTATGCAGCACAGGCATCTGGCAAGCGCACTGAACGCAGCAAACTATCCCCAAAATCTTGTGGATATTTGGGCAGAAACACGTAGCGTCCCGAAAGTGATTTGACACAGCCAACACCAAACTTAGTGCGAGCCTCTATTTCAGCCAATCCTAAAACGGAAGGTTTAAACTTGTTGGCATCTTGTACTAGCTGCGACTGGAATTGTGCCAATGTAGAATAGGTGTTCTTCCAACTGCTAATGTGCAGTTTGGCTTCTGACAAACTTAGTTCGATACCGGAACCTACCCTCACTGTTTCTTGATGCCGTTTAGGTCCAGACCCATTCTGGCATCCATAATGAGCATTTTTACTTACTGACCTCAATAATGAGGCTTGGGAGTGGTTTGGGTGTGTTTTATCATTTTTCCAATGTTTGATGTTTTCTTCCGTCCATTCTTCACCCAATCCTTGAGAAGAGGCAATTTTGGCGGCGATAATGCAGAAGGCATCACTGGTGGGTGAATTTAGTTTTTGGATGAGCAACTTGTCACCCGATGCTTGGGCGGCGATCGCAGTGTGAGCGCCCATCAAGTCGTTGATAATATAGTTGTACTCTGGTGGAGCCACAAACACGCTTCGCACACTTTGCAGGTTTAACTGTTTTAGCTCGTAAGGCATTTTGTCTGGGTGAGGTGGGGTCTGTAGATTAGGTTCTCGGCAATTTGAGCGTCCCAATCCCATTGGTCCAATTTGGTTGTAGCTTCCTCGGACTCGACCATCTTTTAGGTTTCTGGCAATTCCTTTGAGGTAGTTGATGTAATTTTGCTGCGTGCGAATGAGGGATAGCAGTTTGAGGGACGGGATACGCCAATGGGCGCTGAGGGTTTCTGCTGATGTATTTTTAAGATTAAGTTTGAATTTAGCATTGATGAGTGGCAGCAGTGCTTTGGGACTGTTAATAGCTCCTACAGCTTCTGGGAAAGTTGCTTGCAGTTGGGAGAACAATTTTTCCAATACCAACTCATATTCAGCAGTCACCTGTTGCAGTACACCAGTATCAACGGGCATTCCGTAATGTTCCATTTGGGCAAATGCAGGCGTTGCCGCACACTCAATCAACCCATGTTCCCAAGCACCCACCGCTTCCATCAGGGGTTTGAGCTTGTCGTAAATTTCCAACACCACAGCGGCATCAGTAGCCGCATAGTTGATCTGCCGATTGGAAAGCTTCCCGAGTGCCAGTTCCCCCCAGCCCCAGTCTGAGGTTTGTGCCGACTTGTCAATAGTAATGCCCAACCGCAGGCACAGAGATTCTAAAGAGTGGGGACGACCGTTTTTTTGGTCTAACCATTGCGTTAGTCCTGCCCAGTACACTTGGGAAAGTAGCTGGGTATCGATAACATTTCTAATGGGAAATCCATATTTAGCAAGCATGAAGGATTGTTCAAATCCCATTGAATGACCGACTACTTCCACCTTAGGGTTTGCCAGTCTTTCTCTGAGAGTTCTCCAAAAACCAATCAATTTTAGCTGTTGGTGCGATCGCGATCGCTCCTGGGGACTCCATCCCAAGTCAATCACCATGATTTGGCAGCTACTAAGGGAGTCCTTTACTGCTATTTGTATGAGCCTAATTTCTCCAGTGTCTGGGGATAAGCCTCCGTCTGAGTCTCGTATTGTTGAATAAGTTTCCAAGTCAAACCCAAATCTGTTGCTGTTTTTCCACACCTCAACGCACTGGTTGAATCTGCTGTCGTTGAGCAAAACTACGCTTTGTTTCTTCGTCTCATCTGGCTCAAGCATCAACGAGTATTGGTGGAAAGATGCATTATTCTTTTTACTCATCTTGTTCGGCACTATTGCTTTAAAATTCTCCAATCAATTGATTTAAACCTCCGCTTTACTCTGCCGTAATTGCGCTTGCTATATCGGCAGAGAAAAGCGGAGAAATTTTTCTATCTCAGTGGATTGTATTGTTTGTGGAGAAGATATTTTGGTTTTTTTCTGACACTAAATGTCACCACTTTTAGTGACAAAGTAGCGATGATTGTAGGCAGCGCCCATTGTTTATTCAGTTGGATTGATGAAAATTACTACCTTTTGCATTCGGAAAACAGTTGAATTGATTTCCAATAAGTACTGTTGAGAGGGATGCTGAGATAGAAAATAGTGGAAATCATCAAGATGAGTGATGGTCAATTCTTGAGGTAGTATCCATCCTTTAACATTGAGAATGATTTTGGGATAATCTCGTGGTTCACACCTTGCTACTTTCAGTAAATGGTAAGTGATAAACTTGATTTTAAAGTAGTAATCTGTGGTAGAATTTATTTTGATAAAATCCGACAATTCCTCTATTCTATTTAGTTGTTGATGATGGACTTGGCTATCTTCTGTTTGGCAAGATATTTCCATATGGATTTGGCATTAAATTCTCACAAACAAAGGCGTCAGCCATTAATGGCTAACAACAATAAGCCCCTCAAGCGAGGGGCTGGCAATAATAAGTTGTGTATTTTTACCTAGTCGCTAACAGCTTTTGTACCATCTCCACCCAAACTGGAGCCTTCTTACCATTAACTGGTGTAAGAGAATCCCACTGTTTTTGTAGAGATTCCATGCTCATATCTGGTAGATATTGTTGCGCCCAGCCGATCGCATCAGCATGAGTTTTCCAATTGGTCCAAGGTGGATTATCAGAAGATGCAGTAGCGATCTGCACTTCGCACTTTACTCGCTTCGCTATCGCATTGGAAGTAGTGGTAGCAGGTTTTGAAATTGGTAGTAGTCCCAAAATAGTAACTTCTAGCCATAGCTGTGGTTGAGTAGAAAGCTTTACCTGTACTTCACTCTGTTTCAAGTGTTGCTGTGCTTGCAGAATAGCTCCCCTATCCCAACTCTTCGCTATCTGACATAACTCTTTCCATGTTTCCTCAGTGAGTCCTACCATCTCCCATTTATCAGGTGATGTTTTGGCAATTAACATATCTCTGAAAAAGCTGGTGAGATTGTGCAGAATTACCAAAGGTTCTTTGCCCCACTCCAGCAAATTACGAAGGATGGCAAGAACTGCATCACTGTCACTCTCCGCAATCCTCTCCACCAGTGTCAGCAGTTCTTGTTCTGGCACCATCCCTGCTATCTCCCATACCCAATTAGGGGTTATGGTGGTGTCAAGCAGGCTCAACTGATCCAGCAAACATTCAGCATCTCTCATGCATCCAGAAGATAACTGCGCTATCAGTCGCAGTGCTTCTGGAGTAATGTCGATTAATTCCTCAGCAACTATATGCTGAAGATGTTTTACCATATTCTCAATGCTAATTCTTTTGAAGTCAAACCTTTGACATCTTGACTTGATTGTGTCAGGAACTTTATGGGCTTCAGTGGTACACAGAACAAACACCACATTAGCTGGAGGTTCTTCCAAAGTCTTGAGTAGAGCTTGGAACGCTTGATTAGAGAGAGAATGGCATTCGTCAATATAATAAATTTTGTATCTGCTGTTGATAGCAGCGATGTGGGAGCGTTCGATAATCTCTCTGATGTTTTCCACCCCAGAGTTGCTAGCAGCATCAATTTCGACTACATCTAAGGAGGAACCATTAGCAATAGCAGTGCATGAGTCGCATTTGCTACAAGGAATGGTGGTAGGAGAATCAGCAGATTGGCAGTTGAGGGATTTGGCGAGGATGCGAGCGCTGGAAGTTTTGCCTGTGCCACGTGGACCAGTGAACAGATAGGCATGGGCAATTCTAGAGGTGGTGATGGCGTTAGAGAGGGTGGTAGCGATCGCTTGTTGACCCACTAATTGAGCAAAGGATTGGGGACGATATTTAAGATGAAGTGGTTGGTACATGATTGACATAGTAGGAATGTGGACATGATGAAATGCCCCAAACTTAAGCAATGGAGTAAAGTTTGGGGTAAAACAGTAGTGATTTTTGTGGTTAACTTATGCAACAGCTTCAGTTTTCTTCTTTCTGCTTTTGGTTTTAATCGTAGAAGTAGTGGGAGAATGGGTTACTGTGGTGGTGTTCTCTGTTCCCTCGGTATCTGTGTTAGCCTCTGTTGGTTGTGGCGGCGCTTCTAGACCATCTTCTACCATCACTTGAGCAGCTACTTCAGTTGTTGATGGTGCTTCCTCATCTGTGACTTGTGTTTCTTCAGCTGTTAGTGATATTTCTTCGCAAGCGAGCGGTGTTTGCTGAGTGGCTGTGGAGATCTCCTTATTTGTCACAACTTCTGTAGATGATAAAGAATCTGCTGTGATAGCAGCTTCTTCAGTAGCAGTCAGCTGCATTGGCATCACCAAAACTAATTGATTAAGAATGCCGCCAATAGGAGTGATGATGACAGGAGTTGTAGGTTGATTTGCTTGAATTAGCACTTCATCAGTAGGGATGAATTTGAGGGCATCAGTAATATATTTGATATTGAAACCAATGTGTAACTTCTGTTGACAATCACCATTGAATTTGATAGGTATAGATTCAACAGCACCACCTACATCTTGAGATTGTGTGGATAATGTTGCTTGCTGACTGCCGTAGTCAAAGGTAATAGCAACCACTTTCTCTTTCTGCTCAGCAACAATTCCTACTCGCTTTAAGGCAACATCTAATACCTTTCTATCTACAATAAATTGATGTTCAAATTGTTGGGGAATGAGCGATGGGTATTTGGGATATTCTCCTTCAAGAATTCGAGAAGTTACTCTAATACTTGGTAAATCAAATACAATAGTCCCACCACCAACGCTAATGATGCATTCGCTGTTCTCTCCTATACTCCCCAATATCTTCTGCAATTCTGTCAGTGTTTGATGGGGAATTGTGATTTCTATGAGGTTAGATGGTGCAGATGTATCTTTTTCATTCCTAGTAGATTCTATAGTGCCAGAGGCGACTGCCACACGATGACTATCTGTCGCTGCAGCTTCCCAATTAGTTCTAGCAAATGTAAAATGTACACCAGTTAGAACTAACTTGGTTTCATCTAGACTTGCAGCAAACAATGTTGCCTCTAATGCTTGCAGCAGTTTGGATGCTGGCATTGTGATGGTTGTGCCATTGGATTGGGGGAGTGCTGGGAATTCTGTTGGTTTGACGGTTTGAATGCGACATTTTCCTGTAGAGTGGATGAGAGTAACAGCACCATCCGTAACTTCCAGAAATATGTCACTTTTAGGGAGAGAAGATACTACCTGCGTGAATAGTTTGGCAGGCAGTGCAATAGTGCCGTTCTCCTCTACTCTGCATTTGCATTCAGCCCTAATTCCCAAACTCATGTCGAAAGCAGTTAGCACAATATGTTGTTTGCGTACATCTGCAACAAACAATACATTGTTGAGAATGGGGTGGTGTGGTTTGGAGGGTACTGCGTAGCTGACGAGAGAGAGAGTATCAGCAAGGTCTGTTCGAGAGATTGTGAGTTTCATGATACGGAGAGTAGTAAAGCGGTTGATAATGAGGTGCTTAGTGTAGTACTAAGCACCTTTAATGACAGTGGTTACGACTGTTTACTATGTGGCAGCGAGCGCAGTAGACTCTGAGGCAGCAGGTAGTGCTGGTGTTTCAGGATATTCGGGAGAACCAGGAACCATTAAAGGTTTACTTGGCTCTAGAGAATCCCATATATACTGCTTTGTAGTTGGGTTGAATCCCACGAAATATTTGCGCCAGTTTTCTAGAGTTGGAATTTCATGTTCTATTACTTTGCAGGCAAAGCTCTTTTGTTTTGTTCCGGCTTGTTCTCTAGCAGTCTTAAAGCAGAACACACCCAAGGAGTAGAACAGAACATTCTTTTGTTTAGCTGGAATGCCATTGACAATGGAATGACAGATGTTTAGTTCTCTGCAAAACTCTTGCCAGTGGGCTGCAAAGGATGCTTGGTTGGCTCCTGCTGCTTTGTAGCTTAAAGGGATTTGGTGTAGGGGTTGGTTATTTTGGTCTAAGAGGAAGACTTGGAAATATTGTAGATTTCCAATGTTTTCATCCTCTCTCATTTGAGCAGTGTACCTCCCTAAGATGACGGTGGAGTTTGACTCTTGCGATTGCTTTCTATCAAATCCTAGTACTGGTGTTTTGGGACACACTAGCATTCTAGGATTAGGGATGAGAATACCCTGTTCTTCAGCACCGCTGGACTCAAAAGTGTAGGTAATGAGTTGTTTCTCGTCGAACTCCCTCCATCCTGCTACAGCCATTTGGTCTACAGCCACGAAATAGCCACAGCTTTGTGGGGTGGGACCTCGGAGTGGTTGGATGCGAGGCAGTTTGGCATCGGGGTCTAGAAATTCGGTGGAGCAGAATTCATCCCTTTCCTGTACAGAAATTGCAGGTTCATTTTGAGGTTGACTTTGGGATGCAGCAGTGGAGTTTAATTCTTTGTTTTGTGCTTTGGTCATTGTTATTTAAGTTAATGATGGTGTAGTAGATTAGTGAAGTGGCAGTGGTGGGAGAGGAAAAGTTAGATGTTAGAAGTCCATATCGACTTCTGCATGATTTTTGCCATTGCCATTGTAGGTAGAGAGAACCAAAGTTTTAGAATTAATTAACTCCAGTTCTTTAGAGATTTGTTGTTGACGTTGTTGACAGAGAGACTGATAGATCTGTTGAAGATTTTGGATAGTTTCAGTTAGGTTTTGCAAACCATCAATACTAAAAGTAAGCGTTACAGTCTCCGTATCTTCAAAGAAGCTGCATGAGTGGCGATCGCCATTGCTATAATTCGTGATGTATGTCTTATCACTAATGTGAACCGTAAAGGAATGGGAGATTTTCATGATTTTTGTGAATTGAGAATGTTGAGACAAACAGTAGGTTTTACTTTGTGGTTAGCGCGACGTTTGAGGTGTGCGAGCATTTGTGTTACGCACACCCCTGTAGAATTTGATAGAGAGTGAGTTATCATGCTCCGCACTTATGTCGGAGCAAATGGCGCATAGCGCCTAATAACGCCGCATCATTTTGCTGGACTGCGAGTTACCGAATTCATTTTGTTAACAAGATTAGTAGCATTCACCACCAACCATCCAGCCGCTATACACTTATTCAATGCATCCTCTAATTCATCTTTAGTTTTGAGGAGTTTGTAGCGAATGAATTCTCCAGAATCTCTGGAAACAGGATGGATATATGTTTGATATCCATCCTCTATTTGGACGTAGCTGATGCGTTTGTAAACCAACATTACTCACCGGACTCTTTTGTTGAAAACTTTTGCAGAACTTGAAAAAGCAAATTTTCTAAATTTTCTAGTCTCTCTTCTGTGCTTCTAGTATTTATTTGTTTGCCTTTATCTTCTTCTGGTACATCCTGCCATTGGATAATAATCTCCCCTCTCAATGCCCGCAAAACAGCTTTAATGGTTGCTAAACTAGATTTATCGGGAGCAGCTAATATTTTGCCGAGAGAACTATGGTATCTTGCGGCTGAGCTATTAGTTCCCATGACAGCAGCATATTCTTTAGCTAATTTGTAGAGCGTCCATCTCAATTCAATCAATCTATAGGAGAAAGCTTCTGCTGTTATTTCAGATTCATATTGCATCAAAGGGTCTTGTTTTTGCATCTGTGTTATTTCTATCCGAATTTCTTTTGAATTATTTGAATCCTCTTCTGAAGTTACAAGATTAGAGTCAGATTTAACTTGTTTATTGAAAACAGGCTCAGACTTCCATACAATTTTTATTTCTCCCCCCAGAGCAGTGACAATATCTTCAAGAGTCTGCACTCCAGATTTTTTGGGATTATTGATGGCTTTGGCAATAGTAGTATTGATACTGCTAGGAGAAGTAGCATTTCCTCGCCTTGCCCTAATTTCAGCAACTTGCTTAGATAAATGAAAGACCTTCCAACCTAATAGTTTTAGCCTTTCATTCAAATGTTTGCTATTTATCATGATTGCTATTTTCTTTAGCTTCAATCTGTTGTAGTTCTAAACGTGATTTCTCATCTAGCATTCCTGCTTTTTGCAAGCGAAGTAGGAAGATTTTACGAGGTGGATTCTCCCTATAACCATCTGTAAACACCCATTTACCTAAAGTTTCATCCCACTCGCCATTTGCTTCTAGAAAACGTTTGGTGTAACTCATAAATACTGCAAATCCTATTTATCCCAAATGTTTTTTCAGAGTGATAGTAATGTAAGGTGTTTGGAGAGCAAATATTCTATTTTTTCCATGTCCCCAGTACGCCCAATAAGTGTATTTCCAATACTTAATTGGGCGAAATGTTAGCAGCAGATGTCTGCATTCAATTTGGTCTTGAAATGGAGTTTTTCTGATAATCAGCATTTTGCTAGAAGGAAAGTTTGTTAATGACAAGGATTCTGGTAGAGACACCCGTGGGATTAGTTGAATCTAAGAAAGTGCCTAATGGTAACTTTTCATCCCAAGCGTGATGAGATGTCAGCCATTGGCGAAATTCTTTGAAAAGAGCGATCGCTACGAAAGAACACCGATTCTGGAGCAATCGTCACGAGCAAGCCGCCACTAACTAAGCAGTTGTAAGCATGGTAGGTATGCTCGATAAACTTAGAGAATGGAGGGTTTGCTATAACTGCTTGCCACTGTTCACCATTCACAGAAGTAAGAAAGTCGCAACCAATAATGTTGAATCCTTTCAATTCCAAGATTTTTCGCAGACTGGATTGGATTTCCACAACATCCAGGTGAACGTCCGGGTGATGGTGAAGGATGGCTTGGGCGATATCCCCTTTGCCTGCAGAAGATTCTAGCACCCGCGTCCCTGGTCGCAACTGTGCTAATTCCACGCTTGCGATCGCATACATGACGAGGAGTAGGGAAGAACTCGTGTAGTCTCATCCCTACTAACTCGGTTTCCAAATGACGGATTTGCACTTCAATTGGGTCTTCTTTAGGTGGAGAGTACAGTTGTGTTAGTGCTGCGATCGCTATATAAGCTTGCCGCCAATTATGGATATTTGCTCTTTTAAGAGTAGACTCCCAACGGTTATACTCTTCTTCATCACTTTCAAAAACTTCTTGGATTTTCTCTACCGTCCAGCTTTTAAAAGACATTTTTCTAAGAATCTCTAATTGAGATTTGCTAGAAATGCCTCTCAAAATCTCTGGCAATTCCCCAGCCTCAGCAGCATCAGCCATTGTATAAAGCCAAGATTGAATTTGCTCCAATTGCTTAGCTTCTTGGTATATCTCTTCAATAATTGAGAGTCTGCGTTTGGTGGGACGTTGTTGGGCGATAGCTGGGTTTTTCTTTGCATCAATGGTTTCTTGCATTGCCGCAGCTAATTGTCTGAATTTTACTGCTTGAAGGGGATTGGGGATACGGAGGCATAAAGAAGTTTGTTCTGTAGTAGGTGCATCAAAGATGCTCAATTGGTGCATGTTAGTATTATTATTGTGTTAATAATGTGCGAGAATTATTTTTGTGATTGTTGGTATTTGTTGTAGTGGCTGTGGTGGTGGTACGCTGTGCCAATGCCAAAATTAGTTCTGTCCCCACTCCCCATGACTTACACTCAAAATTCATCGATAATCGTTCTGCCTTTCTTACGGTGGCAGCAGAACATTGTTTATTTTCGATGAGCCATTGTTGGAATTGCAGTGCTTTTTCTTGAGTGTCAAATCCAAAATAGGAGACTTTACGATTTCCTAAAGGATCGGTGATAGTGGCGACTCTTTCTGATAAGATGTTAAGAGTCCATCCATCAGCACTAAGTTGTACTCTGGTGATGTTAATCATTGGATTTACCTGCTGTATTCAATGGGTATGAATTAAATATCACACCCATTGATATTCATACTATTTACTGCATATTTAATAACCTTTCTTCACAATAACTAATCAAGTTTTCTGCAATTTTTTGTAGGTTGAAAGAACAGGAAATTGTAAATAAGCTATCATTAGCAATATCCTGGTCTTGAAACCTGTCGTTTATTGGTGGGTTTTCTTGGATTAGACGTATAGCATCTTGCTGCATATTATTGGCAATTTCATTTAACTGAAATGCAGTTTTGTGAAGTTGTTCGAGATATTGTTTGGCTACTGTCATTGGTAATATATTAAAGAATCATTAAAGCATTGGCTAACCAACTGATAATTTGGGCAATCAGTTGTTTGGTATGAATGGGAGAACCTCTATCCAGGTGTTCAATTGCCTGATGAATAGCGGTATGCGCCCGACGCAAAACTTGAATTGCTGTTTGTACAGATTGTACTTCTGGATTTGTGATAGGGGTGTTGGATGGTGGGGAAGGTAGTTGATTTTGTGGCATTAGATTTCTACTTCTGGAACAGTAGCAAGGTATTCAGTGGTAGTCATCTCACCTTTAAAAAACTTTTGTAGATTTAATTCATGTTCATGAATACCGTTTTTTAGTGATAAGTTTGAATCATTAGTGTTGCTAGTGGTTGGCAATTTGGATAATGTCACCGCCAATCGTTCTATAAAAGCATCATGTTTCTCTTGGCTGTAGTTGAATTGGTAGATGGAGGCATAGTCATCTCCATTGACAAAGCAGTAGATTATGGAGATGTTATCAGCAGGAATTTCTTGTATTTCTGCTAGGAGAAATAGTCGCAGTTGAGTTTGCCATGAGTCCTCTAGCTTCTCTGGCTGAGGAATGTGTATTTCAGTTTTCCAGTCTACAGCTATTACTTTCTCTCCCCCCTCAATCAGCAAGTCATAATGGGCAACTAAGTGCCATTCACCAATCAACATTCCTTTGTTAACATTGCAATATTTTTTTTGAGCAGGAATGCTGACTATGGGATGGAGTTGTTTCACCCAATGAGCCATTTCCGGATAAGCTAAGAGCAGTGGCTCTACAGGCAATCCCATCATTAACTGTTGCATTAGAAGATGGAATTGTTGACCTACTCTCAGATTTTCTGAAGAGTTTGGGTTGATGGGGGGATATTTGTGGTATACAAAATACTGTTCAAACTTTTGGAAGTTTTTCTCCAAAAGTTCCAACATATCTGTATTTAGTTGTCCCATAAGGCGACCTCCAAATTTCTCAACTTGGAGGTCGCGTAAGCGACAAATGCTTGCTACACTATCTTTCTACTGCTTTTGATAAAGACGACAGTAGCATTCTGCTAAACAATCGGTACAATGAGTAATGGCAACAGGTGGAGCAAATCCTATTGACAATGCTCTTTGAACAGTGCGATGCCTTCGGCAACGGCTTAAGCCGTATCGCTCATATCTTGAAGAACAACTGTGCGACAACGACATTCATAAAGTTGGGCACGAAAATCCTTAAAGATTAGCTGTTTTGTTTCTCGAAATATCTGCATGAGTTACAAGTCTTTCTTTATCGGTGTAGAGGGATTTTGCTGTGCCAGAGTGGCTGTTGAAGTAAGTGGCAAATCGTCGCAATCCCCCGGTAAGTGTCAGTTGTAATAAGTAGTCAGCGGCAATGGCAGCAACCTGCTGGTTAACAAACAAACTTTGGTGGTTGCGTAGTGCAATCTCCGCACAAGAGAGTGGAGTTGAGTTCGACTCTTCTGGCAGTGGCATCAGTAGTTCTGGGTGTTGAATGGTGGGGCTGGGAAGGTGTATGCAGAAATTAGGGTTGTCTGAGTTATCAAAGGCTTTTTGCAAACTGAACTGGTTGGTAGACCCTAAAAGCACCTGCCCAGCACTCTTAACAGCATGATTACCACAGTCCAACCACCATACCTGTGGTGGAGTTTCGGTGTCGTTATGGTTAAAATAGTTACTAATCTCTCTTCTGGCAGTAGCGTTGTCTACACAACCAATGATAATAGTGAGCGATCGCCAACCCGCTGTAACCATTTCTTTGGAAAATAGTTTGGCGATCGCACTTATACGCACCCCCAAAGCTAGACTGTATCTGGCTGCCAGAACTTCTGCTTTGTACAGCCCAACTTCCGAGGAGTGGAAGTTCTGCCGGGGAATGTTCTTGACTTTAACTACATCCGGGTCTATAATTTTGCAGTCAGCAGTTTTGCTGCTGGTTGCCGAAATCTCCAGCATGAGTCTGGCGATGGCAGGAATCAGAAATCCACCAGTGCCACCAGCACCCACAACCACAAATTCAATATGATTGTGGTAATAAACCATTATTGGGACAGAATTGGCGTAGGATAAGTCTAGTTGCATAGTTTGTTGGAATAGCTTAACTCAGAAGGCAGTTCAAATACCCAGTTGGCTGGGATTTCCCAGAAGTGGCTGTATATGCCTACCCGTACACAGATAGTGGGACGAGTGAAGATTGTCCCTAAAACTGCGAAGATTCTGAACTTGCCAGATTCCTCCCGATCATCGGTCGCGGAGAATTGAGCACTCATAGCATGGTGACTGTGAACTTCAATAATGGCGGTGTCATAAGAAGGACTGGATGTTTCCACAGGAGTCACACTGGTAGGTGTAGCAATTTGTTCTGGGATATGCAGATGCCACTCCCCGTCCGCGAAGCAAAGGAGAAAGAGAAGTTCAAGATGGCCCACAGCCTGGGATGCCTGTAGCATTGTGAGAACCAGGTTTGCAGGAACTGGGGGATGAGAGAGGTGGAAATAGGGCGATAGATTGGGCAAACCCCGAATGGTGCATTGGCTGATGGGAATGCAGGCAGATATTCCCTGGCGTGCAGCACGAACAAACACCCCATTTCCAGCTACCCAATACTCCATCATGCAGCGTGCTATTGGGGGTAGTGTTGGGCTAGTGGCGATTTTGTAATCAATCAGTAGTGCCATTGTCATTTAATGATTTCCTTAATAACAGAAGCTTCGGGCATTGATAGTGTTGGTGGTTGAGTGGTATTTCGTTATTCAGCATGAGTACGTCCAAAATTTTCTGCAACAAATTTCATCAAAGTAATGATTTTTGGAGATATGAATGTTTGTAAATTTTCTACATCAACATCACTATTAATGTTTTCAGAAAAGAATATAATTGAGGAAACTGGAACCTGGAAAACTTCTGCATAACGGTTTAGTACAGAAAGTGTTGGCGTTTTCTTTCCTGATTCGATTTCTGAAAGAAGTGATTTGGATATTCCTAATTTTTCTGCCAGTTCCTTTTGTTTTAAATCATGGAATATCCTTATCAACCTTAAAACTTTGTTCAGTTGGGCAGTCATTTAATGATTACCTCAATTGCATCGGCGATGGTCTTGTTACTGCTCGGTACTAGGTCACGGAGTGGATATTTTTTGGAGTTGTTGTAGTGTAGTTTCTGAAGATGCGATCGCACATTTTGGGGATGGGATTTGGATTTGCCCTGCACCAAATGGTTATTGAAAGGGCTATTCCAAAACAATTTCCATGCCTGCATAATGGCAGTGGAAGAACACTGTGGAGGGGAGTTTTCCCCGAAACAGATAGAACTATCCTCCATGACGTTTGGTAATGGCGCATGAAAGAGTTGAGAATTTGGGTCGAATTGCTTGACTGCCCAAATCCAGTACTGGCGATCGCACCCTGCAAATACCAGCGCTGGCATGGGAACTGTTAAGGTAGTATTCTCTAGAGAGATTTGATAGCGTTGCGGTGGATAAAACTGCACCAACCATTCTCCTTTGTGGCATCTTCCCCACCTCACGGTGTTTGGTGGCAGGTAATCTGAGTCGATTGGTTCTGCAACAAACGCTTCTCTTAACGCTGCTGGCGAGACGAATTTGTAGGTGGTAGATTCTCCTTCTTTGTAAACCAGAAGGTATTGACCACGGAGAAATAGCAGATGTGCCAGTATTTCTGCATTAGTGGTTTTATTGATGATGGCATCAGAGATAGTACTGATATTAAGTGGAGGTAAGAGATTGGTTACTGCTGGGCAAGGTTCCATAGTTTTATAACTTGTTTTCTATGGGAGATAGAAGATTCTAACCATTCTGAGAATTGCCGAATTTTCTGCCAGTATTCTTGTGAAACTTCCCATTGTTCTGCCAAATGTAAAAGGGATTCTTTCGTCCAGGGGAGAGAGTCGCAAAACTCATGGGTTGTATCTAACCAAATACACCCTGTACTACGATCGATAATGCACAGCACATCGTAGAAGAAGGATAATGGTGAGGAAGCTTGTTGGCAGAGTAGATAGAGTTTTTCCCAATCAACTTCAGCTACTGTTACTAGCTTTTTAGGATTAAATCCAAAATGCAAAATCCATTCTTCTTGTGGATGTCCGTAGCCTAGAAGTGATAGCAGAAATTGTTCAGTCAGATTGAGGTCTTCTAAACTCATGTCCCACCAATTAGTGTTTTGGGTGTAGATGGGAATTTCTATGTATCTTTCTGAGCATTCTCGAAAATCTTCCAGCCATTCTAGCGGAAATAGTAGTTCATTCACCAGTTCTAGAAACTCAACCTCTCTGTCACTATAATCTCCAGGATGCGAGTGTTGAGTTAATGGAGTTGTTGATTGTAACCATTCTACTGGGAAGAGTTCTTTGTAGAGAGCAAGAAGAGTGATTTGTTCACTGAGTTCTTCCAGATACCAAATTCCCTCTTTGACAGTAAGGGGAATTTGGTATGCTTTTAGAGACTCAGCAGCTAATTGAGGTGGAAGCTGCATTTAGAAACCAGTAATTGTTGCTTGAGAGGGAATAGGAGGAGATTGTTTGAGGAGTGTGAGACTTCTTTCTACTTCAGTTTCCCACTGTTTTCCAGTAGTAATTGCACTGTTGATTTCAGCTTGCACCAAGAGTAGATTTTCGATATTCATTCCTCCCTGTACTTCCAGCATCTTTAGTTGCCAACTTAAGGTAAGTGCAGGATTGAGGGTCTGTTCACTTTCTATTAGACTTTGAAGTATACCTAATCCTCCTTTAGTGCCTGCTTTTTTCACCATGCGAATAAGCGTTACACCGTCTTTCTCTTCTCTGTTAATATCAGCGGTAGCCACCTCTGGATAAAAGGGTGTGAAGGCATCACGAAGTGTTTGGTCAAAAGCAGCTACTTCATCAGCTATGGGTATTTCTTGACCTTCAATAATCAGAATGTATGGCATATTAGAAGAGGGATAATTGGTTTGATGATTTTGGTTGTGTTGCCGTCGTTGGTGGTAATTCAGGAGGTTTAATGATTCTTGCATTTTCTGCTTTGTTCGCAGAAGATTGTTGTTTTTGTACCTCCCCCTGCTTTGCTTTCTCTGCCATTTGAGGCAGTGATTCTTTCAAGAGGTTTAAGATTTCAGCAAGTGCTGTGTATTGCTCAATTTCAGAAAGTGTGGTAATGCTGATAATTGGCGGTTCCCCCTTAATTCCGGCACTGATTAACACTCGACGTAAGGATTCAGAGGTCATAGGGAGAATCTGTAATCCTAAAATGATAGTAGTCTTTTCAAAGTTGTAGTTCTCTTCTAAGTTTTCATTATTGATTGTAGGTGATACATTATCTTCAGTGTCATCATCATTATCGGTTTCCTCTTCATCGATTTCTGCTGTATCTGACTTTAAATCTTCTGTATTCTGTTCGATTGCTGACATAGCTTTTTGTTAGGAAAGGTTGGCAAGTTTATAGAGTGTTCTAATGGTAATTCCCCACTTTCTAAAAGACTGCCATTTGTATTCGCACTCTCCTGGTTTGTATTTGAGAGATAGTTGGCTCCATTCATCCCAAGCTTTTAGGAGATTTGGATTTACCGATTTGAGCGCCATCCCCACTTTGATCCAACTGTCATAGTCATCAGCAAACCTGGGATGAATCACCTCTAGTAGCAGCAGTGCTTTCTCCACATCAACATCTGTCGGTTTTGGGGTTGGTTGTGTAGGGTAGTGGTGATTAAGGTGTTGTGTTTTCTGTGGTTTTGTAGGCAGCGACATCTGCTCAATCACCCAATTAGGTGCTGTTGCCACCTCTATTTGGTCTGGGCGACAATCAGGCAACCAACGATAATATCCGGTAATGGGATGTACTGATGGAGGCAGCACTGACTGCAAGTTGGTGCCTCGAAGTTCTAGTGCTTCTTTTGGAGCAGTGGGGATTTTCCTGGATTTGAGCCGTTGGTGTTGGGGCAGATTCGGGATTTTGAATAGGTATTGCGCCCTGCCTAGTCGCCCCGAGGTGAATGCTACTGTGGGGGGCAGAGATTCAGAAGCGATTGGCTCTCGGGATGCCCCAGAGGCGATCGCCCTAATTTGGTCGTAGGCACTTAGACCATCACAGTCTACAGATACCAGAAATTCTTTGGAATTTTGACCGCATAGTAAACCAATGCCTGTGGGCTGTGCTTCGTATAGAGAACTGGTGCGAGATCGCACCTTAACTTTTCCTATGCGAGCAAGTTGTTCTCGCAAGGATTGGGGAGTAAATGGATATTGCTCCCACCGATATCCCAGCGGTCTTTTTGCTTGCGTTGGCACTATGAGCCAGTGTCCGGGCAATATTTCTAGGGTTTCAATTAGTTTGGTAGTAAGGCAGTTTTTTTGAGAAGCATGGTAAATAATGATAGGATTATTTATGCCTTCAAGAGTTCGATTTTGATATTATGCCAGAGTAACCAAGCTAGAGAGGTGGCGAGGGGCATAGACTTGGGAATACCGAAGGGGCTACCTGTGTAGGCGATAAGGGGTGCTGTTGTAGTATTATCTATTTGCTTAATTGAACAGATGGTGATTTCGCTGTTTCTTGACCACTCAACCAACAAACCGCAGCTATCGCACTCTTGGAGTAACAGTTCTGTGTCATCCCAATTGCTGCTGAATCTCGGTGCGCCGCCATTTTCTGCACACCATTGGTAATGGTTATCTGTCCACTCCTGTTCTCCAAGAGCTTCCACTACTTCTGGGGGAAACAGAAGTTCAATGTTGATGGTGTACCAGTCAGTGCCATAATTCCATTGAGCACCAGGGGTGAATTGACTGCATTCAGACTCAAATGAGGATTTAACCCAACCTAATTGTTGAGCAATCAATTCATCAATTTCTTGGAAGGATTGTACTGTGAGAATTCTCATGCTATTTTAGTTTGGCACAAATAGGACAAAAACGACGATGGTTTTTCTGCCGTTTTAGCTGTTTTTCGAGCGAGCGATCTCCTCTCCAAACTTCAGCTACTTTGAAAGAGATTTCTTGCTCCAAAGCAACTTGGGTTAAACGAGCGCCTTTTCCTTTTCTATGTTCTCTAATACGTTCGTCTAAGTCTTTGGTAAACCCTAAATAATGTTGTGTTGGTCGATTTGGATTTATTGGTTTGTTAAAGTGCAACAGATAAACGTACATAACAGACCAAGCATAATCATCTGCCAGGTCTGCGTCAGCAGACATTAGTTTATAATTGCTCAAACAGCTAAATCTAAAAGTGAATTCAGCCATCTGTAAGCTTGCCGTAAGGGGATTTTACCCCAGCCCATTCCTGCGGCTTCTTAACTTCTGTAAAGAGGGGGAGAGTAAAAAGTTACAAAATGCTACCATCAACCTTCTAAATGTTGAAGAACCTCGCTGTAAATGCGTTCAGTTATTCCGGGTATTTCATCTTCAATTTCATTAATATCTCCAAAACGGCTACAGACCACACACATAAATAAATGATTAGCTCCTTGATACAAAATATCCTCGACATTCACTGTCTATTGCATAACGTCCTTACTGAGTAAATACAGAATTGAAGAAGGAGTCCTGACGCCAGTCCGTGAGTAGTAAGCAATTAGTGGGGGATTCAATCCGCCAACAGTTAGAACCACTAATTTTCAATTTGGTGTGGTGTTTCACCATTTATTCATCCACCAGTCGTACAGAATTCCCAAGCTGAATTCTGACTCCTGACTCCTGAATTCTTTTTTGTTAAATCTTTTTCAAACTTCAAATAACAAAAAAGGTCAGAGTTGTTATCTCCGACCTTATAATATTTAATTACCTGAAGTTAATTGCTTGACTGCTGGTCTAACCAAGCTACTAAATCAGGGAGCGATGAAAGTCTCAGAATAGCTCTGCCTAAAGCTTCTAGCTGTTCCTTTTTAAAAAGTTGAACTCGCTCAATAATAGACGAATCAAGTTCGCCAAAGCGTTCATCTAGTAAAGACATACAGAATCTAAGTGCTTCTTTTTGTTCTCCTTTCTTTTCTCCCTTCTGCAATATATCCTGATAGATTACTGATTCTTGCATAACATCCTCCCGTAAAAATTGCTGAATTAATCCTTTCTCAAACTTCAAACCTGCTAAAATCTCTGTGTAAGCTGCAATATCCTGCCTAGTATCCCTATCTGGAATTCTAGCAACACTTTGGGCAACTTGCGCTAACAATCTTTGGGGTGAGGTTGTTTGCGTTAATGGTGCTAACGGTAATAATGCACGATTATCGAGAAATAGTGTTGAATCTTGTTCCCACATCCGTATAACTTGATAGCGATGAGTAGTTGTCTCATTAACATATTCTTCGGTAAAAGCTATTTCGTTGTCTGTTTCTTGTAAAAATATAACTACCTGCGTAACGGGAACGTCGTATTGACGCATCAACCTGACAGAATAATCCAACATCCGAAAAGGAATCGATGGAGTAGACTTTGTTAGAGTTTGAAATTCAATGTGCAAAATTCTATTTTCCGTTTGCAGGAATGTAACGGAGTCAGCCCGAATTGGTTCAATGCTTAATTCGGTTTTTAATACTTTGATTCTACGCGGTTCGACCGTTAGCAACCAACGCGCAAACTCGGTTGGATATTTTTCAGCTAATAGTTTACAAATGTTGTCGTAACTCACACTCTACACCATATACTTAATTTATAATATTAATAATTTAGAGATTAATTTAGATAATTTTTATAAAAATTTACTAGATGAATTTGTTTATAAATATGGAAAGTGGGAGCATCTGGTCGAGCTACCATAAAACTTGTTCACTACGTACAGATATGAACGAGTTTAACAAAAAAATATAAAGTTTTTACACCCTCTTCAAAGCAGGGCAAACGCATCTTAAAATTAAGCGGGGTGCGGCTTCGCCGCACCCGCGCCCTTTGTGCGATCGCAAAAAGACAAGTTGCGCTTGCCTAACGCTGTGGTAGGCTTTTGATGCACATTCGATAGGGTGTAAGTCTTGGGGTAGTAATGAAACTGAAACCAAAGCAAACAATAGCTGACTACTTTGTGGATATTGAAGACCCGAGAATTGAACGAACAAAACGGCATAAACTGATTGATATTATTACCATGGCAATTTGTGGAGTGATTTGTGGAGCAGATTCATGGGTAGCAATTGAGACATACGGCAAAGCAAAGCAAAATTGGTTAAAAAAGTTTCTTGAACTGCCTAATGGTATTCCATCACACGATACGATTGCTCGAGTATTTGCGAACATTAATTCACAACAATTTCAAGAATGTTTTTTAGCGTGGATAAAATCAATTGCTCGAATAACAAACGGTGAAGTCATTGCTATTGATGGGAAAAAGCTAAAACATTCCTATGACAAACAAGCGGGTCATAGTGCAATTAACATGGTTAGTGCTTGGGCTACAAGTAATAGGTTAGTACTTGGTCAAGTAAAAGTAGATAATAAATCGAACGAGATTACAGCAATTCCTGAGCTAATCAAAGTATTGGATATTGCTGGTTGTATTATTACCATTGATGCAATAGGATGTCAAAAAAGCATAGTGAGTCTGATATCTCAAAAAGAAGGAGATTATGTAATCGCTCTGAAAAAGAATCAGGGAAACTTGTATGAAAAGGTAGAACTACTATTTAAACAAGCGATATCAAAGCGATTTGATGGCTTGAAAGTAAGTAAATACAGTACTAACGAGTCGGGTCATGGACGTGAAGAAATACGTCATTATTTAATGTTGTCTGATATTTCTTCTGAAATTGACTTGGACAATAGATGGGAAAAATTAAAAAGTATAGGCATGGTTGAATCAGTCAGAACTGAGAATGGTAAAACAACAGTTGAAACTCGTTATTATATTAGTAGCTTAGATTCGGATGCGAAAAAGTTTGGAGATTCAGTTCGTAGCCATTGGGGTATTGAGAATTCATTACATTGGATATTAGATGTAGGCTTGGGTGAAGATGATTCTCGAATTAGAAAAAATAACGCACCACAAAACTTCGCTGTTCTTCGTCATATTGCAGTCAATATCTTAGGTAACCCAAGTTGCGGGTTATCAATTACAGATTTGCCACAACTCCCGCGATCGCCCACAACAAAGTGGTGGTTGCGCTACGCGCAACCACCCCCAGAGACGAATTAAACGTTAGAGTATTTAAATAAATTTAGTATTCTAAATTAGTTATTCAATAAAAGCTTGTTTGAGAGTGAATGCAAAAATGAATGCTTCTACTTTCAGTAGAAATCCTTGATAAGTGACGGCATGGATTGATTTCGGGAATACACAAGTGATACTACTAAACACTGTTTCAATATAATGTCTAACATGTTGCTTGATATACTGATTCCAGGGTTCATCTTGACGCTTGGAATTCTTTTTTCGCATGACCTTTAACTTGATTTGACTAGTTTGTTCAAGGTCATCTTCGCTGATGTAATCCGTATATGCAGAATCTGCATATACTTCGCTACTAGGTGGTAAATTAAACGGTAAGGCGTTCAATGCACGTACATCAGAGGCGCTACCAGGCATAAATGCAAATTCAACTGGGATACCAGTTTTAGTCGTTAATAACTGAACTCTAACTCCATAGAAATAACGTTTTTTCGATGCAATGTAACCTCTATATTCCTCCGACTTGATTAACTTCACATTAAAGATCCGGATGTTGTCACAGATCGGTACTGGGAACGAGTCTAAAAGGTATTCAGTAGAATCATTTACTTCTTTTAGTATCATTCCTAGTTGGTGAAACAGATCATTCATGAGCATTGAAATTCCGTGTAATCGTCTATTAAATCGTGATTTTTCTAACATATTTGGGATCAACTTATGATCTTTCATATAGCTGCAAGCTTGACTGTGATTACCGTTAAAGAACATCGCCGCGATAATTGCTGTTGTCATAACTTCTGCATCGCCCATGTCTCTACGACGATCTTCATCATGCCCGATCGCCTTCAGCAGGTCATCGATGATAGCATAGATAGCAATTGTTTTATTTAACATCTACCCCTCCGAATTTTGTTCCTGGAGGGGATTTTATGACTTTATTGACTCATGCGATCACCTGAATCTGTAACTAGCAACTTGGGTTAGGTAAAGAAAAAAGTAAAAAGCTTGGAATAAAAAATAAACAGTTTTTAGCTGCTATGGATGATAGTTATCTCACACAAATTTTGGGATTAACATTTTAAGAAATAAAATATGATGACAGATTAGCTTGTAGTTTTTGAGATTGTAACTCACGATTTTTACTGTCTATAACTAGTGCTATAAGTAGTTTTTTATACTTAAATATTAGAGATGATTAATTATTAACCACAAGTAGCCTTTTTGTGATCGCACGCCCGCGCGGGTGCGGCGTAGCCGCACCCAGCTTGATTTTAAGATGCGTTTGCCCTGCCTCCCACTCTTCACTGCCACCAGGCTGAGTCGCTAATTCCTTCGCTGCTATTTTAGCTAGGATTGGAACACCCGCTCCTGACCCCAAACCCCGTGGAAAGTCTCCAGGTTGGCCAGAGGGGCAAACCCGCTCCCGTAGAATTCGTTATCCGACTGTCAAAAAAGGTACTGCTAAACCAACTAAACAACAGTCAAAGTCAGCTTGACCCTTTGATTTTTTTGTTTTGATCTGTTTAGTTCATCAACTCAGGGGTACTGAGTCATTTTGTCATGCGATAGTCTAAACTCCAGTTAGAAGGAAAGTATCCAGTTACACCTACTCTACCAGTTGCTACGGCTGAAAGTTTGAATGGTTATAAAGAACTACCATCCATTAAGCCAGTAGCGATAGAAACGGATGATCCAGAAGAATTTGACGGTGGAATAGAGCTTTAAACCACTTTCGTTTCCCCCTTTGTGCGATATGCCTCCAGAAGTCTGCTCTTGGGGCGCTTTTCGTGTTGATTGTCGCGCCCAATTTCAATGTAATCCTTGAGTGATTTTACATCGCAGCGTTGATGCTTTGCGCTGTTATTGTGATTTGCATCACTGACAAAGATACAGCAATTACTAATTATCTCACTTCTACCACTTGTAAGGTAATTTAAGATTTTTCAAGAAATTACAACAATCTTCAAGATTTTTGAATAAATTTTAAATATTTTATCAGAAAATAAATTTATAAATTTGAGCGAAAAAAATCATATGGAAACGGTGTACTATGCTTTTTTGTATCTGGAACAGCAACTGGGGGGAAGGTTTTCGACTGTTATTCGGAGTAAGCTTGTTGCTTTTGTAGCTAAATAATTATGAATATAGATACACCAGGAAACAGCCAAATCACTCGTAATCAACAGAAATACAAGTGTATCCACCAGCTATTTGAAGCTCAGGTGGAGCAGACGCCTGACGCTGTGGCAGTGGTGTTTGAACATGAGAGCCTCACCTATCGCCAGTTGAACAGTCGCGCCAACGTCCTAGCGCACCACCTACAGACATTGGGCGTCGGTCCAGAGGTATTGGTAGGCATCTGCATGGAGCGCTCCCTAGAAATGATAGTGGGACTGTTGGGCATTCTCAAGGCGGGAGGAGCCTATGTGCCATTTGACCCAGCTTACCCAACTGAGCGTTTGCGCTATATGCTAGAAGACGCAGGTGTGCAAGTGCTGCTTACTCAAGCTCGGTTAGTAGAGTCTCTTCCCAAACATAACGCGCGTATGGTCTGTTTGGATACCGACATAGAAGCGACCCAACAGAGCGAGAACAATCCCATCAACTGCGTGACGCCCGATAATTTAGCTTATGTAATGTATACATCAGGCTCTACAGGTAAACCCAAAGGTGTTAGCGTTATTCATCGGGGAGTAGTGCGGTTAGTCAAAGGAACCGAATATGCCAACTTTAGTACACAAGAAGTTTTCCTTCAGCTTGCTCCTATTTCGTTCGACGCCTCGACTTTTGAGATTTGGGGCAGCCTCCTTAACGGCGGGCGGTTGGCAGTTATGCCCCCCCACACTCCTTCTTTGCAGGAGTTAGGACAGGCAATCGAGCAATACCAGGTCACTACGCTGTGGCTTGCGGCTGGTTTGTTTCACCTAATGGTAGACTCGCAGCTTTCAAGCTTAAAAAATGTGCGTCAACTTCTCGCGGGGGGTGATGTCTTATCTGTTTCCCATGTCAAGAAAGCTCTCCAAGAACTAAAAGGATGTATTCTAATCAATGGTTATGGACCAACTGAGAACACAACTTTTACCTGCTGCTATGCTTTAACAGATCCAACTCAGGTGGGGAATTCTGTACCAATTGGTCGCCCCATAGCCAATACGAAGGTTTATCTGCTCGACGAAAAGTTGCAACCCCAGCCCATCGGTGTTCCTGGAGAGTTGTACATCGGTGGTGATGGACTGGCACGGGGCTACCTCAACCGTCCCGATTTAACCAATGAGAAATTTATCCCCAACCCCTTTAGCAATGAACTAGGTGAGCGCCTGTACAAAACTGGAGATAAGGCACGCTACCTACCAGATGGCAACATTGAGTTTCTGGGTCGTATCGACAATCAGGTAAAGATAGGTGGCTTCCGCATTGAGTTGGGAGAAATTGAGGCAGTACTCACGGCACACCCAGCGCTTCGACAGGCTGTAGTCTTGGCGAGGGAGGATGCACCAGGTGACAAACGCCTAGTAGCCTACGTCGTACCGAATTCCCAATACAACCTTCCACAAGAGCAGACCCAAGAGGCACAATTTCAGGTTGAACAGGTGTTGCAATGGCAGATGCTCTACAACGACAATTACAGCAAGGCTGGTGTAGAGCAAGACCCGACGTTCAATACAGTTGGCTGGAACAGCAGCTATACCCGTCAGCCTATTCCTGCCGAGCAAATGCGGGAGTGGCTCGACGACAAAGTTCAGGCAATTCTAGCTCTGCAACCCAGTCGGATACTCGAAATTGGGTGTGGCACAGGTCTGCTGTTGTTCCAGATTGCTCCCCACACAAGCCAGTATCAGGGAACTGACTTCTCAAAAGTGGCACTAGACTATATTGAGCAGCAGTTGACCAAACTGGAGCAAAAACTGCCCCAGGTTAGTCTTTGCCAGCGAATGGCAGACGATTTTGAGGGGTTAGATGCACAAGCGTTTGAAGCTGTCATCCTCAACTCAGTAGCGGAACACTTTCCTAATATTAACTATCTGATCCGTGTCTTAGAAGGTGCGGTGAAAGTCGTTGCACCTGGAGGCTTTATTTTCGTGGGGGATGTACGCAGCTTGCCATTGCTGGAGGTGTTCCACACTTCTGTCGAGCTGCATCAAGCTCCAGGAGATCTGTCTGTGGCGCAATTGCAGCAGCGCGTGCAAAGGCGACTGTTGCAGGAAGATCAACTGGTGATTGACCCAGCCTTCTTCGCAGCTTTTGGGCAACGGTTCCCAAACATCACGCACGTACAAATCCAGCTTGAGCGGGGTCATCACCACAACGAACTCACTAAGTTCCGCTACAACGCGATACTATATGCGGGAGCCCAGCCTGATGCCCCTGAAGACTTTCCCTGGGTGGATTGGCAGAAAGAACAGCTAACGTTATCTGGTGTGCGTCATTTGCTTTTCGAGTCAAAGCTTGAGAGGCTAGGCATTACACGAGTCCCTAATGCACGACTGGCAGGAGACCTCAAAACCGTAGAATTGCTTAAAAATCCTGAGGACGTTCAGACGGTGGGTCAGTTACGCGAGGTTCTCAAAGCCATTCCCCACCATACGAGTGTGGAGCCTGAAGACTTGTGGGCTTTGGCTGACGCTCTGTCTTATTCCTTAGTTCTCAGTTTGTCGGATTCCGGTGCCTCGGGTCACTGCGATGCGGTATTTGTGCGCCGCCTAACTTCAGGGGAAGCCCCTGTAAGAGTGCTAACTCCCCTGACCAAGCAAACAAACAGCTTGCGTTATTGGCATTTCTATGCCAATAATCCCCTACAACCAAACTTAAGCACTCAGCTGGTGCCGCAGCTGCGGAGTTATCTGAAAGCACGTCTGCCCGACTACATGATGCCCAGTGCCTTTGTGTTGCTGGAAACCCTCCCCTTAACCCCAAACGGGAAGGTGGATCGCCGCGCCCTGCCGCTTCCCGAAAGGTCTAGACCTGAGTTGGCAACTATTCTCGTCATGCCCCAATCCGATGCAGAGCAACTGATTGCAAAGATTTGGCAAGAGGTTCTGCAATTGGAGGAGGTAGGAATTCATGACAACTTTTTTGACTTAGGTGGTAATTCTCTACTCCTGCTGAAAAGTTGTAGTAAATTAGCAGAAATATTGGGAAGAGAACTATCAATTGTGGAGCTGTTTCAATACCCCACTATATCGGCTTTAGCTCAACACTTAAGTCAGACTAACAGAGAATCTTCAGCCGTCAATGACCACAAGCTAAGTAGTAGATCTACCCGTGAGTCTTCAGTGAATCAACAAAGGCAACAAAGGCGAAGCCATCGCGATAGCCAAAAACTATGACTGTTAATATCAGAGAATCAGATATTGCCATTATCGGCATGATATGCCGCTTTCCAGGGGCTAAGAATGTCGATGAATTTTGGCAGAACCTGCTCCAAGGAGTGGAATCTATTTCCTTTTTTTCTAATGAAGAATTGTCGCAAAGTGACCCAAATTTGCTTTCTAATCCTAACTACGTAAAAGCCGGTGCGGTTTTGCCCAATATCGAAGAGTTTGACGCTTCATTTTTCGGCTACAGCACCAAAGAAGCCGAAATCATGGACCCGCAACAGCGGATTTTCTTAGAATGCGCTTGGGAAGCATTTGAGATTGCTGGCTACAATCCAGAAACTTATCAGGGGTTGATCGGGGTTTACGCGGGTTCGGGCATGAATAACTACCTGATTAACAACGTTCATCCCAACTGTGACTTCTCTCCCAATCGCACCTTCTTACCAGCAACTAGTTCTGTACAGGTGAGACTTGGGAATGGGCAAGAAGCTCTGCCTACACGGGTTTCTTACAAGCTAAATTTAACTGGGCCGAGTGTTAATATCCAAACGGCTTGTTCAACAGGACTGGTAACGGTTCATATGGCTTGCCAGAGTTTGCTCAACGGTGAATGTGATATGGCGATAGCAGGAGCCGTTGCCATCTGCGTTCCTCAAAAGGTGGGGTATCTGTACCAAGAGGACATGATTTGGTCTCCCGACGGGCACTGTCGAGCCTTTGATGCAAAAGCCAGTGGAACTGTGTTCGGCAACGGAGCTGGAGTTGTTGTCCTGAAGTTGCTGGGTCAAGCCATTGCCGATGGAGACTACATCCATGCTATCATCAAAGGGTCTGCCGTTAACAACGATGGTGCCTTAAAAGTTGGCTATACAGCTCCAGGCGTAGAGGGGCAAGCTGCCGTCATTTCAGAGGCTCTGGCGATCGCACAAATTGACCCAAGCACAGTCACCTATGTAGAATCCCACGGAACTGGCACCAGTCTGGGAGATCCCGTTGAAATTGCAGCACTAACCCAAGCCTTTCGCAAAAGTACCGAGAAAAATGGATTTTGTGCAATCGGCTCGGTCAAAACAAATATCGGACATATCGCTGAAGCAGCGGGTATCGCAGGTTTGATCAAAACAGTTTTAGCACTCCAGAATGGAACTATACCACCCAGCCTGCATTTTAAACAACCCAATCCGAGAATTGATTTTGCTAATAGTCCCTTTTACGTTAATACGAAGCTTTCTGAATGGAAAGTTAATGAGACTCCAAGACGTGCTGGAGTTAGTTCTTTTGGCATGGGGGGGACAAATTGTCATATAGTTTTAGAAGAAGCACCACAGTCAAGCAAAAACCAACAATCAAATGAACGTCCGCTACATATTTTGACCTTATCGGCAAAGACACCAAAAGCTCTGGAGGAGTTGGTACAACGTTATGAAGTTTATCTGAAGTCCCATCCAGATGCCGAGTTGGCAGATATTTGTTTCACAGCTAACGCAGGACGCAAGCACTTTAACCATCGTTTGGCAGTTACGGCTGAATCTCTTGAGCAGCTTGGCTCTCAACTGCGGGCTTTTGGACAACAGACAACTCCTGCATCGAATGGTGCAAGGAACAGTCCCCTACCAACAGAATCAGAAAACGTAATCTCATCAGTCGGTGCGCTTGGCGCGATTGCGCCAGCGGCTCAAAAAGAGCGCATCGCCTTCTTGTTCACGGGTCAGGGGTCGCAACAAGTGGGCATGGGAAGGCAACTCTACGAAACCCAACCCACCTTTCGCGCTGCTCTGGACAATTGCGCTCAAATTTTGCATCCCTATCTGGACAAACCCCTGCTGGAGGTACTTTATCCCTTTCATGAAGGGGGGAATCTTTCACAGACCCAATCCCCCATCGACGAGACCGCCTATACCCAACCTGCCTTATTTGCCCTGGAATATGCTCTGTTTGAGTTGTGGAAATCCTGGGGCATAGAACCCGATGTGGTAATGGGTCATAGTGTCGGGGAATATGTGGCTGCGACTGTAGCAGGAGTTTTCAGCTTGGAAGATGGTTTGAAATTAATAGCCGCGCGGGGGCGTTTAATGCAAGCCCTGCCCCAGCAGGGGGATATGGTAGCGCTGTTAACCGATGAAGCGCAGGCAAGAGCCGCCATTCAACCTTATGCTACTGAGGTCTCAATTGCTGCCATTAACGGACCTCAAAGCCTTGTTATTTCCGGTGAGCGCGAGGCAATTAACACCGTCTGTGCCGACTTGGAAGCGGCTGGAGTCAAGACCAAGAAATTAAACGTCTCTCATGCTTTCCATTCCCCACTGATCGAGCCGATGGTGGCAGAATTTGAGCAAGTGGCTCGACAAGTAAAATTTGCTGCACCCCAAGGGAAACTGATTTCCAATCTAACAGGGGAGCTGGCAACTTCTGAAATTGCCACTCCCCAGTATTGGTGTCGTCACCTGAGAGAGCCAGTTCAATTTGCCGACAGTATGGAAACTCTACAACAGCATGGGGTAGAGGTGTTCGTAGAACTCGGACCAAAACCCACCTTGTTGGGAATAGGTCGCGCCTGCCTGCTCGAAAACAACCAACTGTGGTTGCCTTCTTTGCGCCCAGGACAAGAGGATTGGCAGCAGCTATTAAGTAGTTTGGCACAATTATATGTGCGTGGAGTCTCAGTAAACTGGTTGGGCTTTGACCAGGACTATAAAAGGCATCGCCTGCAACTACCCACCTATCCTTGGCAGCGACAGCGCTATTGGATAGAGGCGACTGCTTTTGAAAACAAACTTACAGCCCTTACCTATCTCAAGGGTGTAAGTAGTCACAGCCAGAATCCCCTGCTAGGTCAACAGTTAGACTTACCAGGAACAACCGAGATTCGGTTCCAGTCACAGATTAGCCAGAACTTCCCAGCTTGGGTGAAAGAGCATCGCGTCTATGAAACAGCGATTTTGCCAGGAACGGCTTACTTAGAAATGGCTTTAGCTGTTGGAGCAATTGTTGCGAAGTCCAAAAATCTTTGTTTACAAGATGTGGTCATAGTTAAGGCGCTGATTCTACCAAAGGATGAAGTCAAAACCATTCAGGTAATTTTGATCCCCAAGGAATCTAGTATTTATTCCTTTGAAATATATAGTTTAGCGTCCAGAGCAGATGAAAATAATGGAAAAACATCTTGGATACTCCATGCATCAGGCAAATTACTTATTAACGAAAAAGAATCGTTAGCACAGCAGGTAGATTTGGCTGCCTTACAACAGCGATGCACCCAACAAATTCCCCCCGAAAGCTTGTATCAACGGTTTCAACAGCAGGGAATGGATTATGGTTCCAGTTTCCAGGGACTTGAACAAATCTGGCAGCATGAACGAGAAGCTCTAGGTAAGATAAGGCTGCCGTCAGAATTAGTCTCAGAAGTAGGGGAATACCAGCTACACCCAGTGTTGTTGAACACCTGCTTACAAGTTTTAGAAGCAATTTCCCCTGATGAAAGCCAACAAAATATCTATGTGCCAGTAGGTTTAGAACGCCTGATCCTTTGCGGTCGTCCAAGCGTCTCCATGTGGAGTTATGGTCGGGTGCGGGTAGAGGAAGAGCGCGAGAGCCAAAAACAACAGCTCCTAAGCGCTGATTTGGAGCTGTTCGCTGCTTCTGGGGAGCTAATTGCTGTTTTAGAAGGCGTGCAACTTAAGGCTGTCCGCCGTGAAGCCATGCTAGGCATCGCACAGGAATCTTGGGACAATTGGCTTTATGAGGTGAAGTGGATACCCCAAGTGCGATATGGCCTCCCAGTGGATTATATGCCAACTGCCTCAGAAATTAGCGATCGCCTCCAGTCCCAGTTCGCTGAGTTATTAAGTCAACCCAGTATAACCGTTTATGGAGAAGTATTCACTCAACTCGAAGCGTTGAGTGTCGCTTATGTTCTGACGGCTTTCCAGGAACTGGGATGGAAGTTTCAGCTTGGTGCGTGCTTTTCCACAGAGCAAATAGTCCAGCATTTAGGTGTAGTCAGTCAACATCGACAATTGTTGGAGCATTTGCTCAAAATGCTAGCCTCCGAGGGAATACTCCAACAAATCAGCTCACAGTGGCAAGTCAACTCAATTCCTGAAATTCAAAACCCACGCAAGGTGATGAATTCCTTATCCTGCCCAGAAGCAGAAGCCGAGCTAACCTTGCTTGGGCGTTGCGGCCCCAAACTAGCGCAGGTACTCCAAGGAAAGCTCGATCCGCTACAGTTATTATTCCCCTCAGGAGACACAACAACTTTAGCCAAACTCTATCAACACTCCCCCACGTTGCGGACAATGAACGTTCTGGTGCAAAAAGCCGTCTTATCAGCACTGGAGCGTTTGCCTACTGGACGCGGGTGCCGAATTTTGGAAATTGGCGCAGGCACTGGCAGTACAACGAATTACATCCTGCCGTATTTACCAGCCGAGCGAACCGAGTATGTCTTTACGGATATTGGAGCTTTGTTTGTGGCGCAAGCGCAGGAGAAGTTTAAAGCTTACCCGTTTGTACGCTATGAAGTTTTAGATATCGAAAAAAACCCACAATCTCAAGGATTTAAACCCCATCAGTACGATTTAATAGTGGCGGCAAACGTGCTGCACGCCACAAGCGATTTACGTCAGACTTTGCAATACGTACAGCAGTTGTTGGCTACCGGTGGGATGCTGGTGTTAATGGAAGGAACTGCTCCGGTGCGTTGGTTGGATGTGACATTTGGGTTGCTTGAAGGTTGGTGGAAGTTTGCAGACCATCAGTTGCGACCGGACTATCCCTTGCTACCTACTCATTTGTGGCAGAAACTCTTACAGGAAATAGGGTTTAAAGAAATCGTAACCATTGAGCCAGATCTTGGTGCTACCCAGGAAATAGCTTTAATGCCACAAGCGGTGCTCGTGGCACAAGCTGCCGCAGCTAAGTCCACTTGTAATATGACGAAGAACTGGCTGATTTTGGCTGATAGTCAAAATATTGGTCAGCAGTTAGCAGAACAACTGCGATCAATTGGACATAATTGTACTATTGTATTCCCAGGAACCAAATACCAACAGATAACTGCCCAAGAATTCAGGATAGATTTAGCTAATGCCGCACACTTTCAGCAGCTATGTAAAGCTGTCCCTAGCGTGCAAAAAGTGGTGCATCTATGGGCTTTAGATGCACCGCCACCCCAAGCAGGATCGGACTTAGCGGTTGCCTCAAAGGTAAGCTGCAGTAGTACTTTATACTTAGTTCAGGCACTCGTTGAGAACTATTCCGAACCTCCTTCCTTGTGGTTAATAACCCAAGGGGCGCAAGCAGTAGGAGTAGTGTCTGGCGTGCCGGGATTAGCTCAATCTTCCTTATGGGGCATGGGGAAAGTCATCGCCCAAGAACACCCGGAACTGAACTGCGTGTGCGTGGACTTAGACCCTAAAGCGCCAGACGCAGCGAGGGTAATCCTTGAAGAAATAACTTCAGCAACTTCAGAAGATCAAGTCGCTTTTCGTGACGGTACGCGCTATGTGGCGCGACTAGTGCGTAGCAAGCCCCCAGCTAGCTGGTTACGCTCAGAGTCATTCCGCTTAGAGGGATCGGAACTAGGAACGCTAGACATTGGTAAGGTAGAAATTCAGGAATTGCATGGTTACTCAAAAGCAGGAGCGCAAGATAACTCAGGAGATTTCCTTCACAACGCCCTCCTGTTTGCGACGCCAGCACAGCGACCTCTGTTGTTGGAATCTCGCCTTAGAGAACAAGTAGCCAGGATATTGAGATTTTCTCCTACTAAGCTTGACAGGCAAGAGTCGCTGATCAATCTGGGACTTGACTCTTTAGTGGCGATCGAGTTGAAGAATCGGATCAATAACGAGATGGGGGTGAACTTGCCTGTAATCAAAATCATGGAGGGTGCGAGCATTTCCCAACTAGCAGAGTTAATGCTCTCGCAATTAGCCTTGGCGGAGATAATCACATCAGCGTCCCCATCTACTGAACTCGATGACGATATGGAGGAAGGATCTCTATGAACCTTAATCAATTTTTAGCTGAACTCGCCCAGCGGGGTGTAAAATTGTGGGCTGAGGATGGCCAGTTGCGCTATCGTGCTTCAAAAGGGGTACTAACACCAGAACTACGTGACTTACTGGCATTGCATAAGGCAGAACTTGTTTTGTTGCTGCACCAGAGCAACGCAAATCGGCGTGATATTGACCTACCCCTTGTAAGAGTCGAGCGAGATCGCGACTTACCTGTGTCTTTTGCCCAAGCAAGAATGTGGTTCTTGAGCCAGTTGGAGCCAAATAACCCCTTTTACAACGAACCACAAGCTCTGCGACTTCATGGTTCTTTGAACGTCGTGGCGCTAGAGAAAAGCTTCAACAAAATTATCGCTCGCCACCAAGCTTTACGTACCAATTTCGTAAAGGTTGACGGACAACCCGTTCAAGTAATTGCTGAAAGCTTAACCTTGAGTGTGCCTGTGGTAGACTTGCGAGATATACCTGAAAGTGAGAGAGAAATCTCTGCCCAACTATTAGCAATCACAGAAGCCCAGCAACCCTTTGACCTTGCTAGCTCTCCTTTAATCCGAACATGTGTACTTAAGCTAACGGAAGTAGAACATGTCTTACTGCTAACAATACACCACATTGTCTGGGATGGTTGGTCATGGGATATACTTTTACGAGAGTTAGCAACTATTTACTCAGCTTTCTGCAATGATTTATCCCCAGAGCTACCAGAGCTATCGATTCAGTACGCCGACTTTGCGGTTTGGCAGCGGCAGTGGTTGCAAGGAGAAGTCATTGAGTCCCAACTAGCTTATTGGAAACAACAACTTGAGGGTGTGCCAGCTTTATTGGAACTGCCAACTGACCGAGTGCGACCTTCAACTCAAAGCTTCCGGGGAGCGCATCAAAGATTTGCTCTCTCACTAGAGCTAACAGAAGCGCTAGTGAGTTTAACTCAGCGCTCAGGAGTCACCTTGTTCATGACGCTGTTGGCGGCATTTCAAACATTTCTCTATCATTATACAGGGCAGACTGATATCTGTGTAGGCACGCCGCACGCTAACCGCGATCGCCCCGAAATCGCTCTATTGATTGGATTATTTGTCAATACCTTAGTACTACGCACTTGTTTGTCCGGCAATTCAAGTTTTGAGGATGTACTCTCAAGAGTTCGGGACATAACGCTTTTAGCACATGCCCATCAAGACCTACCATTTGAGAAGCTAGTAGAGGAATTAAAGCTAGAGCGTGACTTAAGCTACACACCACTGGTGCAGGTAATGTTGGTACTTAATGCGCCGATGCCCCAGATACAGATGGCAGGCTTAACGGTGAGTCCTTTACCGATAGAAACCGCTACGGCGAAGTTTGATCTGACTTTATTTTTCGAGAACACTGCCTCTGGACTAATCGGGGACTGGGAATACAATACTGACCTGTTTGATGCCAGTACGATCTCTTGCATGACCCGACATTTCCAGACCTTACTGGAGGCGATTGTAGCAAATCCTCAACAGCGGATTTCTGAATTGCCCCTGCTAACAGAGCGAGAGCGGTACCAGCTATTAGTAGAGTGGAACAACACCACAAAAGAGTACCCTGAAGATAAGTGTATCCACCAGTTGTTTGAGGAACAGGTCTTGCGATCGCCTGATGCCATTGCAGTGGTTTTTGAAGGGGAACAACTGACCTACCGAGAGCTTAACCAACGGGCGAACTGTCTAGCACATCACTTGAAAACTCTAGGTGTGGAACCAGAAGTTTTAGTGGGGATTTGTGTAGAGCGATCGCTCGAAATGGTAGTGGGATTGCTTGGCATCCTCAAAGCTGGTGGAGCGTATGTGCCCTTAGACCCAACTTATCCAACCGAGCGTTTGCACTATATGCTAGAAGACGCAGGTGTGCAAGTGCTGCTAACCTTAGCTCAGTTAGTCTCGTCTCTTCCCAAACATAACGCGCGTGTCGTCTGCTTAGACACCTCGGAGCGAGCAATCGCTCTATTGAGCAAATCAAACCCAATCAGCGGGGTGACACCCGATAACCTTGCTTACGTCATCTATACTTCCGGGTCTACTGGAAAGCCTAAAGGAGCGATGAACACCCACCAAGGGGTTTGCAATCGCCTGCTTTGGATGCAAGAAACCTATCAATTAACGGCGGCAGATTGCGTTTTACAGAAAACTCCTTTCAGCTTCGATGTGTCAGTTTGGGAATTCTTTTGGCCATTATTGACTGGAGCGCGTTTAGTTGTAGCAAAACCGGGTGGGCATAAAGATAGTGCTTACTTGGTCAACCTGATCACCCAGCAGCAGATTACCACACTGCATTTTGTCCCTTCCATGCTCCAGGTTTTCTTAGAAGAACAGGGTCTGGAAAGGTGCAGTTGTTTGAAGCGAACGTTCTGTAGTGGCGAAGCACTGCCAAAAAAACTTCAAGAACGCTTTTTTGCTCGCCTGGGCTGCGAATTGCACAATCTCTACGGTCCAACAGAAGCGGCAATCGATGTCACCTTCTGGCAATGCCAACCAGAGAGTAATTTAAGGACAGTGCCTATTGGTCGCCCGATTGCCAACACGCAGATTTACATTCTAGATAACTATCTCCAACCTGTTCCTGTAGGAGTTGCTGGCGAATTATACATCGGCGGTGATGGTCTGGCACGGGGATATCTCAACCGTCCTGATTTGACAAATGAAAAATTTATCCCCAACCCCTTCAACAATGAACCTGGTTCGCGCCTGTATAAGACCGGCGATAAAGCCCGCTTTCTGCGTGATGGCAATATTGAGTTTCTGGGTCGAATTGACAACCAGGTAAAGATTCGCGGCTTCCGCATTGAATTAGGAGAAATTGAGGCATTACTGGCGCAACACCCAGCCGTCTGGGAGAGCGTAGTGCTGGTACGAGAGGATAAGCCAGGTGACAAGCGTTTAGTAGCTTATGTGGTGCCGAATGCGGAACAATCTTTAAAAATCGGAGAACTGCGTAGCTTCCTCAAGGAAAAGTTGCCAGAGTATATGGTGCCTGCTGCTTTCGTGCAGATGTCAGCTCTGCCACTAACAGCAAATGGAAAGGTAGACCGTCGCTCCTTGCCCACACCTGATACGGCAAGACCAGAATTAGAACAAGCTTATCAAGCGCCGAGCACTTCCTTGGAAAAGCTTTTAGCCGACATCTGGACGCAAGTTCTTGGCTTGGAACAGGTAGGCATTCATGATAATTTCTTTGCCTTAGGCGGGGATTCTATACGCAGTATCCAAGTTCAATCTCTAGCTCAGAAACATGGCTTGAGTTTTTCTGTGCAACAGTTGTTTCAACATCAGACGATTCACGAGCTAATCCGAGAACTGAAAACGGAAGGCTACTTTACTACAAAATTAGAATTAAGTCAACCATTCAGTCTCATTTCTGAAGCAGACTTTCAGCAGTTACCCGACGGTGTAGAAGATGCTTATCCCCTTACTATGCTCCAAAAGGGAATGATCTTCCATAGTGAGTACAGCCAGGAGAGTGCAATCTATCACGACATTTTCAGCTACCACCTCAAAGCCCCTCTTGATGTTCAGACTTTGCAAACCGCAGTACAACATTTGGTCAATCATCATGCTGTATTGCGGACTTCATTCCAGCTTAGTGGCTTCAGTATTCCGTTGCAACTGGTTCATAAAAAAGTTGAAGTTCCCTTGCAGGTGGAGGATTGGTGTCATTTTGAGAACTCTGAGCAGGAAGACGCATTAGCTGCTTGGTTTGAAGCCGAAAAGAAACGGCATTTTGATTGGACTCATCCTCCTTTGCTGCGCTTCTTTATTCAGCGTCGCACACAGGAGACGTTTAATTTGAGTGTGAGCTTCCACCACGCCATTTTGGACGGGTGGAGTGTCGCCTCAATGGTAACTGAGTTGTTGGGACGCTATTGGTCGCTTTTGGGTGAACAAGTTGATTCTGTATCACCACCATTAAGTATCGCGTTCCGAGATTTTGTTGCCTTAGAGCAACAAGCGGTCGCATCAGAGGAGTGTCAGCGCTATTGGATGGAAAAGCTTAACGACAGCACTTTTACCAAATTGCCTCGCTGGTCTTCTATCCCAAGAGAAACTAATGTCCGGCAAGTTAACGTGCAAGATGTTCCGCTATCCCCTGAGATTTGTGAAGGATTGAAACAACTGGCCTTGTCCGCACAAGTCCCGCTCAAAAGTGTTCTGCTGGCTGCCCATCTGCGAGTGTTAAGTTTATTGGGTGGTCAGTCAGACGTACTAACGGGTTTAGTAGCCAATGGACGACCCGAACAAACAGATGGTGAGCGAGTCCTGGGACTATTCCTCAATACTTTGCCATTTCGCCTGCAATTGTCTAGAGGTACTTGGATAGACCTAGTGCAGTCCGTGTTTGAAGCGGAACGAGAATTGCTGCCACACCGGAGGTATCCAATGGTCGAAATACAGAGGAGGAAAGGCGGTCAACCTCTGTTTGAGACGGGGTTTAGTTTCGTACATTTTCATGTCTACCAGCAGGTGCTAGGACTCAAAAATTTGCAGCTACTAGGTGAAAAGTTTTTTGAAGAAACCAACTTCACTTTTGTGGCTTTGTTTAACTTGAAGCCAAATTCGTCTCAAATAGAACTGATTTTTGAATATGATACCTCCGAATTATGCTCCCAACAAATCAACAGGATTAGTGGTTATTATGTCAAGGTTCTTGCTGCAATGGCGAAAGAGCCACTCAAACGGTACGAGTTGCACTCTCTTCTTTCTTTTGAGGAGCAACATCAACTGTTGGTAGAGTGGAATAGTACTCAGGCAGATTATCCCAAAGATTTATGCATTCACGAGATATTTGAGAAGCAGGTTACGCGATCGCCCTCTTCCGTGGCAGTAGTTTTTGAAGGGGAACAACTGAGCTACCAGCAGTTGAATGCAAGAGCGAACAGGATAGCACACTACCTGCAATCGTTGGGTGTTGGACCAGAAGTGCTAGTGGGGATTTGTGTAGAGCGATCTCTAGAGATGGTAGTGGGATTGCTTGGCATCCTCAAAGCCGGTGGAGCGTATGTGCCCTTAGACCCAGAATATCCTACTGAGCGCTTGGCCTACATGTTAAGCGATTCTCAGGTGTCGGTGCTGCTTACCCAATTGAAGCTAGCGGACTCATTCCCCGAACATGGGGCGCAGGTGGTTTGTTTGGAGAAAGACTGGGGAGTAATATCTCACGAGAGTGAAGAGAACCCCGTCAGTGGCGTTAAGTCCTCAAACTTAGCCTATACAATTTACACCTCTGGCTCTACTGGAAAGCCCAAAGGGGTAATGATTTCTCACAAGGCAATTTGCAATCACATGTGCTGGATGCAAACTGTCTTCCCGCTAACCGACGTTGACAAAGTCTTGCAGAAAAGTCCGTTTAGTTTTGATGCTTCGATCTGGGAATTCTATGCACCATTGCTAGTGGGAGCGCAGTTGGTCATGGCTCGACCAGGTGGTCATCGGGACAGTGCTTATCTAATCGAGGTGATTACTGAGCTTAAGGTTACTACTGTTCAACTTGTCCCATCCTTGCTGGGAATGCTTTTGGAGTCGGAGAAGTTTGAGATGTGTAAATCCCTCAAACGAGTGTTTTGCGGGGGCGAAGCTTTACCTATGGAGCATATTAAGCGCTTCAGTGGCCAATTAGATGCGGACTTGCACAACCTCTACGGCCCCACTGAAGCTACCATTGATGCAACAATATTTACTTGTAAGAGCGAAAGTCATCAACAACTTGTCTCCATTGGTCGCCCAATTGCCAATACGCAGATTTACATCCTAGACCGCTATCTCCAACCTGTTCCTGTTGGAGTTGCTGGCGAACTATACATCGGCGGTGATGGTCTGGCACGGGGCTACCTCAACCGTCCTGATTTGACTCAAGAGAAATTTATCCCCAACCCCTTCAACAATGAACCAGGTTCTCGCCTCTACAAAACTGGTGATAAGGCACGCTATCTAACTGACGGTAACATCGAGTTTCTTGGTCGCCTTGACAATCAGGTAAAAATTCGCGGCTTCCGGATCGAATTAGGGGAAATTGAGGCAGCGCTCACCTCTCACCCAGCGGTGCAACAATGCTTGATTATAGCACGAGAAGATGTTCCCGATCACAAATATTTGGTAGCTTACATTGTCCCTAACCACGAGGCGGCGATGCCCCGAAGGGGCATCGCTAGCAGCGACCTGCGAATTTTTCTTAAGGAGAAGCTGCCTGATTACATGATACCAGGAGCGTTCGTGATGCTGGATGCCCTGCCACTAACCCCCAACGGCAAGGTAGACCGAAAAGCGCTACCAACACCCGATACAGCACGTCAGGAACTACAAGCAGATAAGGTGGCACCTCGCACAAGATCTGAAGAAATACTAGCCCAAATCTGGCGCGAGGTTTTCCACCGAGATATTCTTAGCATCCACGACAACTTCTTTGAACTAGGCGGAGATTCTATTCTCAGCATTCAAATTATTTCTAAAGCGAATCGTGCAGGTCTGTTCCTCACTCCCAAACAAATCTTCCAACATCAAACAATCGCCGACTTAGCCGCCGTTGCAACGACAACAGGAACCTTAAAAGCCGAACAAGGTTTAATAACAGGGTCATTACCACTCACACCCATCCAGCACTCGTTCTTTACACAAAATCTCCCCAATCCTCACCACTACAACCAAGCCTTTCTACTCTTAATCCCACCAACTCTCAACGCCGACCTGTTACAGCAAGCTCTGCAACAATTATTACTCCATCACGACGCCTTACGCTTGCGCTTTAATCAATTAGAAGCTTGTTGGCAGCAATTTAACGCTCTACCCGATGAGACTGTACCTTTCTCCCGAATAGATTTATCTACATTATCAGAAAACGCACTCTCTCAAACAATTGAATCTACATCTGACCTATTGCAAGCCAGCTTAAACCTCAACTCTGGTCCACTCCTGCGAGTTGCACTTTTCCATCTAGGAACTCAAAAACCTTCTCGCTTGTTGCTAGTCATACACCACTTAGTCGTCGATGGAGTTTCCTGGCGAATTTTACTTGAGGATTTACAAACAGCTTACCAACAACTTGAATCAAGTAAACCCATTCAACTTCCTGCTAAAACCACCTCTTTCAAACACTGGGCAGAAAAACTAACCGAATACGCCCAGTCGCCAGCCGCTAAAAAAGAATTAACTTATTGGTCAAACATTTCCACCCCAAAAATCACCCCTCTCCCAGTAGACTGTAAGGGGGGAGCTAACACACAAGGCTCAACCCGTATTGTAAACGTATACCTCAACGAAAAAGAAACTCGCGCCTTACTCCAAGAAATTCATAAAGCTTACCATACCCAAATCAACGACATATTGCTAACAGCTTTAGTGCAAGTATTAGCTACTTGGAGCGGGTCTAACTCAATTCTAATTAACTTTGATGGTCACGGACGAGAAGAAATATTACCAGATGTAGACTTATCGCGCACAGTTGGTTGGTTTACCACTATCTTCCCCGTGCTTTTAGAACTAAAAGCAACAGAAAATCTACCAGATGCAATCAAGTCTATCAAAGAACAACTTCGTGCCATACCCAACCGAGGCATCGGCTACGGTTTGCTGCGCTACCTGAGTGAAGATGCAGAAATTACTTCTATACTGCAAGCGCTTCCAATGGCTGAGGTAAGTTTCAACTATATGGGGCAATTCGACTGGGGAATGCAAGCAGATTCTCTGTTTAAACTAGCTCCTGAGTCAGTCGGCTCAGAAGGCAGCAATCTCGGACACCGCGCTCATTTGCTAGATATTAACTTCATGGTAGTAGAAGGCCAGTTACAAATGGATTGGACGTACAGCGAAAACTTTCACTCTTCTGCCACAATTGAAAGTCTAGCCCAAGATTATGCTCAAGCATTGCGAACGTTAATCGCTCATTGTTTATCTGCTGATGCAGGGGACTATACACCTGATGTATTTGAAAATCAGACCCTTCATAGCGAAGCTCAACCAATAAACAATGACCAGCGTCGGGAAAATAATATTCCTCTCCCCCTACATTTATTAGAACTTTCTCCAGGAATCTCTGAGTTACTTCCCTTATATACAGAATCGGCATATCCGATTGCCAAAATGCAAGAGTTTATGCTGCATCATTACGTGAATGACCCTCAAAAAATGGGGGTTTACCATTGTCAGCAATCCTACGATATATATG
Source organism: uncultured Stigonema sp. (assembly GCA_964658145.1). Taxonomy (GTDB): domain Bacteria; phylum Cyanobacteriota; class Cyanobacteriia; order Cyanobacteriales; family Nostocaceae; genus Stigonema. The sequence goes on along the minus strand of CAZZYE010000001.1, from coordinate 1,885 downwards.
ATGAAAGCCTCGATGTGAATGCCTTTAAGAAAGCTCTCTTAATTCTTGTACAAAAACATCCGGCTTTGAGAACCGTATTTATCACTTCTAACGGAATCCCAGTGGTTCAGGTAGTCAAAAAGAATCTGAGATTTCCCATCAATGAACAAGACATCAGCCACCTCAAATCGGAGGAGCAGTCAAATTATATTGATGCCGTGATGAAGCAGGACAGGCAGAACTTGTTTGAGGTTGAAAATCCCAATGAACCGCTCTTTCGTTTCAGGATTTTTCAGAAAGCCGAGAATCGGTTGGAATTCTTAATGTCAATTCATCATGCAATTACAGATGGCTGGGGCAATATTGAATTTCTCAATGAACTGTACGAAATCTATTCGGCTCTCAAGAAACAAGAAGAAATAACAGTAGTCCCGGCTGCCAACGTATATAAGGAATTTGTCGCTTTAGAGAAAGAGATTATTGGCTCAATAGATGCATCTTCTTTCTGGAAGCTTCACCTGAAAGACCATATATATAAACCCTTGAAACCGTTAAGCACTTCAGTGGAGCAAGTGGAAGCTGTTACTGAAGAATACAAGTTTGAAGAGGAAATCATTACTGATTTACGGCAGTTGTGTCGAAAATTGGGAGTTTCACCAAAAGCACTTTTCTTAAGTACCTACCTTGACCTCATTGGTATTGTGATGAAATCAAACAAGGTTTGTGTAGGAGTTATCTCAAATGGTCGGACAGAAAGATTATCTGACCCGTTCGGGGCTTTGGGTTTGTTCTGGAATATTATTCCCTTTTATCAACCAACTCTAGAAGATAAAGAGGTACAAATTAAAAATGTGCAGCAATCTCTAATTGATATCGAACCCTATGTTAGGTATCCACTTCCCCAAATTTTATCAGACCAACAAAAATCGGAGCTATTTTTCACTACGTTTAATTTTGTGAATTTCCATAATATCAAAAATCTAAATACTGAAACTAGCTTGACAGTGAATGCTAGAAAATCTCATGACAAGTTCAACTTTCCTTTAAATTATGCTTTATCAATGTCACCAGTTGAAGGAAGTGTAAACATACATGTGGAATATGACCAGATGTATTTCAGCCGCCAAGAGATTCGCTCAATGCTTCAGAATTACATGGAAATGGTAAAAGCGTGTTTCCAAACTTGTTAGAGGATGTTTTAAAAGGGGAGAGTGTTGTAAGAAAGCTCACAAGGATACGGCTGAAATGCAGTTGAAGAAACTTCTTGGGTAAGAAAATAGACTTCCGGCAAGTTTGACTCATACTCCCCATTTACGTGAAATGAACTAGTGTCTAAGCCTTTAAATAGACGATAAGGTAATGGCTAAGAAGTTTTTTCTACTTTTTTGAGGATAGAATTCCAGTTTTTAGAGCCGTTATAACCGTACATATCTTGATAGTATGTATCGATTAGGTACTCGTTTTCGTGGAGCATTAACCAGCTTTTTAACTCCGCTAATTTACGCTTTCCTTTTTCTGTTTCTTCTTGGTACTCCGAATTTATATCCAACTCCTCGTTCAACTCCCATAGAAATTTGTTGGTATCTTCGACAATCAAGTAGTCTCCACTTTTGAGACCGTTTTCGTGAAAATATTCAACTACTCCCACCGTATTAACATGGGCATCTTCTATGATCAACCAGGGATGAGGAAGCCCAGAAAGCAGTTCCTGCGGCATTATTGTACCCATATTGTTACAATCCCCCTCTAAAAAATGAACGCGAGAGTCAGTTTTTGCTTTCTGGTCGAGTAGGGAAAGATCGATATCTATACAGTAGACACAACCTTCTATCTGGAACAGTTCCAAGTGATGGGGTGAAATGAGCAATTGTACAGAAAGTTACGCTAAGGCTGAAACGATTACTAC